>JBEVME010000138.1:0-2680 GCA_040508785.1 Sphingobium sp. | reverse complement strand
GGCGATCGATTTCACCGCCTTGCGGTTCAGCGGAAGAAGATTGCCTTCATTGCGCAGCAGTACTGCGGCTCTCTCCGCAGCAATACGGGCTGCCACGAGATGCGTCGGGTCCGCCAGCACTTTCGCGGCGGCTGCCTCGTCGACATAGGGGTTCTCGAACAAGCCCATGCGGATCTTTGCTTCCAGAACGCGGCGGACCGACGTGTCGAGTTGCGCGGTGGTGATCTGGCCCGAGGCCAACGCATCTGGCAGCTGCCCGAAGGCAGGCGCGAACAGCGCCATTTCCATGTCGTTGCCCGCCGTCAGCGCGAGAGCGGCGGCATTGGCGGCGTCCGTGGCATAGCCATGGGTGCGCAGGCTCTTCACCGCGTCCGCATCGCTGACCACGAAGCCCTTGAAGCCCCATTGCCCGCGCAGCACGTCTCCCAGCAACCACGGATTGCCCGCGGCGGGCACGCCGTTGAGTCCCATATAAGCGCTCATGATGTTGCCCGCTCCGGCATCGATCGCAGCCTTGAAGGGAGGGAGATAGGTGTTCCAGAGCTCGTTGTCGGAGATGTTCACCTCGTCATAGTCGCGCCCGCCGAGCACCGCGCCATAGCCCGCGAAATGCTTCGGCCCAGCGATGATGTGCGTGGGGCTGCCCAGATAGGCGCCTTGGAAGCCCTGGACTTGCGCGGCGGCCATCGCGCTGCCCAGATAAGGGTCCTCGCCGGCGCCCTCGACGATGCGGCCCCAGCGCGGATCGCGCGCGATGTCCACCATCGGCGCGAAGGCCCAGTGAATGCCGACGGCGCGGGCCTCGCGCGCGGCGATCTCCTGGATGCGCATCACGCTGTCGGGATCCCAGGAGGCGGCATTGGCGATCGGCACTGGGAAGATCGTCTTCAAGCCGTGGATCACGTCGAATCCGAACAGGAGCGGGATCTTCAGCCGGGTCTGCTCGACTGCGATCCGCTGGAGCCGGTTCGTCTCTTTTGCATCGCTGACGAACAGGAGCGCACCGGCGCCGCCGGATGCGACCTGTTTTTCCGTTGGCGCACGCATCTGTTTGATCGGCAGCGAAAACAGATCGGTGAGTTGTCCTGCTTTCTCCTGCGGCGTCATCTGCGCGAGCAGCGCATCGGCGCGCGCCCGGATCTCTGCGTCCGTCTGGCGCGGCGCGCTGCGTGCAGGGGGATTAGTCTTGGCGACCGAGATGGTGGCAGTGGCAGTGGCAAGCGCGGCGATGCCGGCAAGCGCGGCGATACGGGTCATACGGTTCATGATGTTCTCCAATGGCCTTCGGCCGCTGCAAGCTCTCGGTCGAGCGCGTCCAGTACGTTCATTTCAGCCGGATCGTCGTGGCGGCACCGGTCAGACCGGCGGAGCGGGCCTCAATCCGGACGGTGCCGGGCGTTCCGGTGGAGCGCAGGATCATCAGCGCGCGGCCGCGGAACGTCTTCGCGGCAGTTGCTGTGAATGAACCGACGGCCAGGGGGTTGGCACTGCCAAAGCCGATCAGCTGCGCAGGGCCGCTGATCGCCAGTTCGATGGGCAGCTCGCCTTCAGGTACGACGCGGCCGTTCGTATCGAGCAATTCGAGGCCAACGTAGGCGAGCGCATGGCGGTCCTTGCGGCCGCCAGGGTGCTCGGGCGTGAGGCGCAGCCGCGCAGGCGCGCCGATCGTCTCTATCTTCTGGCGGCCAATGGTCTCGCCGCCGCGCCAGGCGACGCCCTCTAGCGTGCCTGGCGCGTACGGAACGGTGAACTCCGCAAAGCCCTTGTCCGCGTCGGTCAGTGTCTTGGTCGCGATCGAGGTCCCGTTGAGCAGCAGTTCGGCGCGATCGCCTGCGGTGTAGATGCGCACCGTCATCAGCCTGCCCTCTGCATCGGGCCAGGTCCAGCTAGGCAACTCATCGCGCCAGCCCCATGGTGCGATGAACTCTTTTTGTCCTTCTGGTATCGGGCGCTGGACCAGCATGGCGAGCGGGCTGAGCCCCCAGACGACGTCGCGAACCAGTGACTGCGGCTTTTGTTGGCCGATCAGATCAAGATCGCCGCACCAGGCATTCACCCACGGGAAGCTGGCGACATAGAACGGAACGTCTCCCTTCACCCGGGTGGTCGCGCCGATCCCTGCCTCGCCGATGTAGTCCATCGCGGTCCACACGAATTCACCCAGAAAATAAGGGGCGGCATCCGTCAGTCGCCGATAGTCCCACATGTCCTTGGGAAAGGTTTCCGACGCATAGATGACGCGGTCGGGCTGCGCGACGTGGTCGCCGGGGATGTCCTCCAGCTTGTAGTTATAACCCGCCACGTCGAGGAACACCGTGGAGGCATTGTCGGGCTTGTTCGCACGGCCCGCGCGCGCAGTCTGCGCAGACGGTACGACCCTGGCGCCGAGCAGGCCATTGAGCGCGGCGGTGACCGGGCGGGTGGGATCGAGGCGGCGCACTTCGTTGGCGAACTTCCAGCACCATTCCAGTCCCTCGGGTGTCGAGCGATCGGGGATTTCGTTGCCGATGCTCCAGAGGATGACGCTGGGGCTGTTGCGCGCGCTGAGCACCATCGCGGAGAGGGCGTTCTGCCAGTCGGCGCGGATATAGTTGGAATAGTCGTCCGGTTCCTTTCCGACATGCCACATGTCGAAGGCTTCCTCGATCAGGAACAGGCCGAGCTTGTCGCAGGCGGCGCG
>JBEVME010000073.1:0-53852 GCA_040508785.1 Sphingobium sp. | reverse complement strand
CGCAGCAAAGGAAAGGGGCGCCGCACCCGAGTGCGACGCCCCTTTCCACATTGCCGGTACGGATGCCCGAGGCGGGCTTATTCGGCCTTGGACTGCAGGTTGACGGCGGCATATTTGCCGCGACGGTCTACCTCCAGCTCGAAGTCGAGCCGGTCACCTTCGTTGAGCGAGGGCAGGCCCGCACGTTCCACGGCGCTGATATGCACGAAGGCATCGGGCTGGCCGTCGTCGCGCTGGATGAAGCCGAAGCCCTTCATGGCGTTGAAGAACTTGACCGTCCCGCTGGCGCGCTCGCCGGTCAGCTGGCGCTGCGGACCACGATCGCCACCACGGTCAGCGCCGCGATCGGCGCCGAAGCCACCGGCGCGCGGTTCGCGCGGCGGGCCGCGATCGCTCACCGGAAGCGGCTCGCCGTCGATCTTGAGGTCGGTGGCGGAAATCTTGCCACCACGATCCACCAGCGTGAAGCCAAGCGGCTGACCTTCGGCCAGACCCGTCAGACCTGCCTGCTCGACTGCGCTGATATGAACGAAGACATCCTCGGCTCCGTCGTCGCGAACGATGAAGCCGAAGCCCTTCTGCCCGTTGAAGAATTTGACGATCCCGGTGCCTTCGCCAACGACCTGCGCGGGCAGGCCGCGGCCT
Organism: Sphingobium sp.; assembly: GCA_040508785.1. Classification (GTDB taxonomy): domain Bacteria; phylum Pseudomonadota; class Alphaproteobacteria; order Sphingomonadales; family Sphingomonadaceae; genus Sphingobium. The sequence continues at coordinate 53,207 of JBEVME010000073.1, read as the reverse complement.
CCGCCGCCGCCGCCGCCGCCGCCGAAGCCACCACCGCCGCCGCCGAAGCCGCCACCGCCGCTGCGGAAACCGCCGCCGCCGCCGCCGCCGCCGAAGCGATCACCACCGCCGCCGAAACCGCCACGGTCGCCGCCAAAGCCGCCGCCGCCGAAACGGTCACCGCCGCCACCGCCACCGCCGCCATAGAAACTTTCATCGCCGAAACCGTCGCGCTTGTCCTTGCCGCGCCCGCCGCGGCGACCTCTGTCAAAACTCATGCCCTGTTAGTCACTTTCGCTTCGCCCCAAGACAAGAACCGGACCGCATGTCGGGCGAATGACATGCATTATCCACCGCACGAGCGCGGTTTGGGAATCACTATATCAACTTTTCGGGGCAGCGCGAATGATTTTAGGCCGCCTTCGCCGCGCGGGGTGAGGCACGGCATTCGCCGCTCCGTCGACAAGCGCCGATTGAGTTGGCGCCTCTTTCGCCATAGAGGGGTCCCATGACCGTATATTTTCATGAAGAAGACCTGCCCGAGGGCGTTCTTGCCCCCGGCCCCGTCGCCGTCGATACCGAAACCATGGGCCTCATCACGCCGCGGGACCGGCTGTGTGTCGTCCAGATCAGCGATGGGAAGGGCGATGAACATCTCGTGCGCTTCGGCCCGCGCAGCGACTATGCTGCGCCCGTCCTCAAGGCCGTGCTCGCCGACCCGGATCGGCTCAAACTCTATCACTTCGGCCGTTTCGACATAGCGGCGATCAGCCATTATCTGGGCGTGCGCGCGGCACCCGCCTATTGCACGAAGATCGCGTCTCGGCTGGTGCGCACCTATACCGACCGGCACGGGCTGAAGGAACTCGTGCGCGACCTGCTGGGGCAGGACATCAGCAAGCAGCAGCAAAGCTCCGACTGGGGCGGCCCGGTCCTGTCCGACGCACAGAAGGATTATGCGGCGTCGGACGTGCGCTACCTCCATGCCATGCGCGAGGAACTAAACAAGCGGCTGGTGCGGGAGGGGCGGATGGAACTGGCCCAGGCCTGTTTCGATTTCTTGCCGCACCGCGCCGAACTCGATCTCGCCGGTTGGCCAGAGATCGATATTTTTTCGCATATGTAGGGGTCAGCCAGGCATGTCGGTCAAGGCCGAACAGATGCGCGACGAGCGCCGGCATTGGGCCAGACCGGGGGGAAGCCATGACCGGATGGTCGGCGTGCTCAAGCGCTGGCTGCCGGTCGCGGTCGGGATGCTCGCGGCCCTGCTGGCCACGGCGCCCTTCGCGCGCGGCGACAAGGTCAGCTTCGTGCTCGACAAGAGCAAGGTCGAAGTGGCCAAGGAGCGGATGCGCGTGACCGAGGCGCTGTATCGCGGCGAGGACAGCAATGGCCAGCCCTTCTCGCTGCGCGCCGGCTCCGCCATCCAGCGCAGTTCCCGCCAGCCCGTCGTCAACCTTACCGACCTGTCGGCCCGCATCCTGCTGCGCGATGGCCCCGCTGTGCTGACCGCACGCCAGGGTCGCTACGATATGGACAGCGAGCGCGTCGCGGTAGAGGGCCCTGTGCAGTTCGAGGCCGAGGGCGGGTACCGGCTCACCACACGCGACGTCGGCATCGACCTCAAGTCGCGGCGCCTGCAAAGCGCCGGACGGGTCGACGGCCGCATTCCGATCGGCACGTTCAGCGCCGATCATCTGGAGGCCGACATGAGCGCCCGCACCGTCACTTTGAACGGCCGCGCGAGCTTGCGTATCGAACAAAATGGCCTCAAAGGGCAGCGATGAAAAGGCTGCTGCTCCCCGCGCTTGCGCTGCTGATCGCCACGGGCGCCGACGCCCAGGTGCTGAAGAATCACGACAGCAACGCGCCCGTCAACTTCACCGCCGACCGCATCGAGGTGCAGGACCGATCCGACCGCGTGGTCGTCACCGGCAATGTCGAGGTGACCCAGGCGGGCATGACGCTGAACGCGGCCCGCATGACGGTGGCCTATCGTCAGGGCGGCGGCGGCGGCAGCGGCGTCGAAATCGACCGGATCGATGCGTCCGGCAACGTCACCGTGGTCAAGGGCAACGAGACGGCACGCGGCAATGTCGCAATCTATGACCTCAACAGCCGGCTCATCACGATGCTGGGCAATGTCACGCTCAATCAGGGTTCCAATCGCCTGGCGGGCGGACGCCTCGTGATTGACCTGCGCAGCGGCCGTTCCACGGTGGACGGACGGTCGACGGGGGGCGTCCCGGGCGCTGTCGGCAGCGCGGGCGGCCGGGTCTCGGGTACGTTCACGGTGCCCCAGCGCTGACCGCGGCTCAGGCGAGGTCGCCGGGCCGCACGTCCCAGCGCAGCAGCCGAACGGATCCCTTCCCCTCGACGGCAAGCTCGCCATAGGCACCCGTCCGCAATTTGAGCGAAGCGGCGGGCAGGCCCGCCGCGATCAGCGCGAACCGGGCGGCCCCGTTGCTGGTCACCAGCAGATCGACGCCGCCAGCGCTTTCGGCAAAAAAGGCGCGCCAGCCCGCGATCCGCACCGGCGCATCGACGATCCAGTCCGGTGGTGCGATCGCGTTCCGGTCCCAGTCCGCAAGCGCTTCGGCACCGACCCGGGCCAGCACGGCCTCTTCGGGCTGGCCTTCGTCGGGGCCATGGTCGATCTCGTCGAGCCAGGCGGGATGACCTTCGGGCTTGCTGCCCGTCGCCGCGCCGATGAGGGCTGCCGTCTCACGCGCGCGCTGCAATGGCCCGCACAGCAGCCGCCGCACCGGCATATCGAAACCCGCAAAATGCGTTGCGAGCGCGGCAGCCTGCGCCCGGCCGCTCTCCACCAGGGGCAGGTCCGTCCGTGCACCGACGCGCAAGATGGTGTCTCCGCTGGCGAAGGTATTGCCATGCCGGACGATGAAGATCCGTCGGATCACAGCGGTGTCGGGTCGCCATGCGCCGCGATCAGCGCCTCGGCGCGGGCAACGTCCGCCAGCGTGTCGATCCCCGAGCTGTCGAACAGCGGCGGGTCTACAGCGACGGTCATGATCGGAATGCCCAGTTCCAGCAGGCGTAGCTGCTCCAGCCCCTCGGTCCGCTCCAGTCCGGTCTCTGCCGCCGCCTCGAAATGCTGCAGCGACGCCAGCCGAAAGCCATACAGGCCGACGTGCCGCCACACGGGCGATAGCGGTGCAGCCCCGCGCAGCACTTCCTCGTTGCGGATGGCGGGGATGATCGTCTTGGAAAACCAGAGCGCATGGCCATCGGCAGCGCGGGCGCAGGTAGTGCCGCTGAAGGGCGACTGCAGCTTGTGCGCGCGCAGCGCATCGAGCGAAGGCCAGTCGAGGGCGATCACTGGCGTGGCGACCTCCGCCCCAGCCTGTAGCGTGGCAATGACGGCGCCCAGCGCACCGGCGGGCTGGAAGGGCGAGTCGCCCTGCAGATTAACGACGAAGTCGGGCCGCTCCGGCAGGCTGAGCGCAGCCGCGAGCGCCCGGCCAGAGCCGGTCGCGATGGAAGCCTCCGTCATGACCGCCGGGCAACCCACCTGCCCGGCATGATCGGCGATCGCCGCGTCGTCGGTCGCGACCAGCAGCGTCGCATCTGGGATGCCCGCGATCGCCGCGCGCGCCATGGCGATGGTGCGGTGAAGCAGCGTACGACCCGCGATCATCTGCAGCGGCTTGCGCGGCAGGCGGGACGAACCGGCACGCGCCGGAATCGTCACCACTATGGTCAGGCGACCCCCGCGTGGAGCAGCTCGTGCATGTGCAGCGCACCGACCAGCGCCTCGCCGTCGCATACGAAGAGCAGCATGATATTGCGCTCGTGCATCAACCGCAGCGCTTCGGACGCGAGTTCGTCCGGGCTGATCGACTTGGGGGATTTCGTCATCAGTCGCCCAACCGGATCGGTCAGGTCCTGCTTGCCGGTAACGGCGCGGCGCAGGTCGCCATCGGTGAAGGCACCGATCAGCCGGCCGTCATGGTCGGTCACCGCGGTACCGCCCAGTCGCGCACGGGTCATCTCGATCGTCGCGTCCAGCAGCGAGGCATCTTCCCGCACCTGGGGCACGTCGTCGCCGGATGCCATCAGTTCGCGCACCTTGACCAGCTGCGCGCCCAAGCGGCCATTGGGATGGAATTTGTGAAAATCGTCAGCGGAAAAGCCCCGCATCTCCATCAGCGACATGGCGAGCGCGTCGCCGAATGCCATCTGAACCGTGGTCGACGTCGTGGGCGTCAGCGAATTGGGGCAGGCCTCGCGTACGGCGGGCATGTTGATGCAGACGTCCGCCGCTACCGCCACGGGGCTTTGCGACTGCGCCGTCATGGCCAGCAGCGGGATCGCGAAACGCTTGCAATAATGGATGATGGGACCGAGTTCGGTCGATTCGCCCGAATGGGACAGCATCAGAACGACATCGTCCGGCGTCACCATGCCCAGGTCGCCATGGCCCGCGTCGGCAGGATGGAGATAGATGGCCGGCGTACCCGTCGAGGTCAGCGTCGCGGTCATCTTGCGCGCCACGATACCGCTCTTGCCGATGCCGGTAACGATCACCCGGCCGCGAACGCTCATGATGACGCTGACCATGCGCAGGAAGGTCGCGGCGAACTCACGGTCAGCGAACTTCGCTTCCAGTGCGTTCAGTCCGTGCGCAGCGATCGACAGGCTGCGACAGGCGGTTTCAACAATCCTTCCGCCCGAGCCGAACGGCACGATCTTGGATATTGTCGACACGCTTTTGCCCTTTTCTCCGCCCGACATCGCCTAAAAACCAACCGGCTTTGCCATGCGGTGGCGTTCACCAATGCGGCGTTCGCCCATTTTGCTTCTCTGCGCGACCGATCCGGTTCGAATGCCGGAGCCAAACGTCTACGCCCTTTCAGACACTTATGGCAATCTATTTCGCAGTTGCGAAGAGATTGTGCGGACGCATTTTCGTCATTCGTGCGCATATTCGCGACAGACCGGCGATTTTCAGCGGTGAATAGAAGGCGCCCGGGGTCAGTCGTTACGTCCCATATAGTTGCGATACCAGGACACGAACCTGGGCACACCCTCCTCGATCGATGTCCTGGGCGCGAATCCGATATCCCGCGCGATCGCGCTGATATCGGCATAGGTCGCGTGGACGTCCCCCGGCTGCATCGGCTGGAAATCGATTTCCGCGCGCCGACCGCAGGCTTCCTCCAGCACCGCGATCAGCCGCATCAGTTCCTCGGGCCGGTTGTTGCCAATATTGTAAAGTCGGTGCGGCGAGCGGCTGCCGCCGGCCTTGATCGCGCCATCGTCGTGCGGCGGATGATCCAGGCAGCCGATGACGCCGCTGGCAATGTCGTCGATATAGGTGAAGTCGCGCTGCATCCGGCCATGATTGAATACGGGAATGGGCTCCCCGGCCAATATCTTGCCGGTGAAGATCCACATCGCCATGTCCGGCCGCCCCCACGGCCCGTAGACCGTGAAGAAGCGCAGGCCGGTCATCGGTATGCGGAACAGATGAGCATAGGTCTCGCTCATCAGCTCGTCGGCCTTCTTGGTCGCGGCATAGAGCGATACCGGATGATCGGCGCGGTCCTCGACGCGGAAGGGCAGGCTGTCATTGCCGCCATAGACCGAGGAGGAAGACGCATAGACCAGGTGCCGCACCTGGCGTTCGCGCGCCAGTTCGAGCATGTTCACATGGCCGGCAAGGTTCGATTGCACATAGGCATGGGGATTGACGAGCGAATAGCGCACCCCCGCCTGCGCACCCAGATGGACGATCGCTTCGACCTGATGATCGGCAAGGGCGGCGCGAACGGCGGCAATGTCGGCAAAATCGACCTCCAGGAAGGAGAAGAGCCTGCCGTGCCGTTCGCCGAGCGCCGCGATCCGGGCGCGCTTCAGGCTGACGGCATAATAGTCGTTCATATTGTCGATGCCGATAACGGCGCGGCCTTCTGCCAGCAGCCGGTCGGCGACGTGCATACCGATGAACCCGGCGGCCCCGGTGACGAGGATGGTCATCGTGCGCCCTGCCCCACTTCCTGTTCGTCCATCCGCGTCAACTTCCTTTCATGCCCTCTACGCGCCCTGTGACTGCGGTGCGAGGCCGCTTCGCATAGGCGGATTCCCCTGCCACGTCGCCTCCCTACTTAGCTATTCCCTAATCTTTCCGCTCTATGGCGGCGCGATGGACATGGCCACCCATCCATCCCCTTCAGCTGTCCTGGCCCCCACGACGAACGACGCGGCGACCTGCCCGACGGTCGACTTGGCGCCCCCGCCTTGGGACGGCCTGTCTCTAGACGCTGCGGAGGCCAATGCCTTCTATGCGCCCGACATGTTGCGGGCGGCGCTGGAGCATCTCGCCCAGCCCGGCGAGGTCCGACTCATCGAGGCCTGGGACGATGACGGACTGATCGGGCTGCTGCCGGCTAAGGTCGCACCGAGTCACGGTCGCCTGCCGATCAAATGCGCCACCAACTGGATGCACGGCCATTGCTTCTTCGGTGCGCCGCTGGTTCGGCAGGGTCGTGAAATCGCGGCATGGACGTCCTTCCTGACGCAGCTCGACCGGGCCGGCTGGGCCGGTGCCTTCCTGCATCTCCAGGGGCTGGATGCCGACGGCGCCAACGTCGCGGCGATTACGCATGTCTGTGCACGACAGGAGCGCTCGCTGCGCGAGGTGCACCGCTATGAACGAGCGATGCTGCGGTCGGACCTGTCCGCCGACGCCTATTGGGAAACGAACGTGCGCTCGAAGAAGCGCAAGGAGATCCGCCGCCTGCAAAAGCGCTTGGCCGAGCTTGGCACGGTCGAGCATCGGCTGATCGCGCCGAGCGACGATCTGGCGGAGTGGACCAGGGCGTTTCTGACGCTGGAGGCATCGGGCTGGAAGGGCGGTGAGGGTACGGCCCTGGTCTGTCATCCCGCCGATCGCGCCTTTTTCGAAGCCGCCTGCGCCGCCGCTTTCGCCGGCGGGCGCCTGCATTTCCTGCGGATCGATCTCGATGGGCGGCCAATCGCCATGCTCGTCAACTTCCGCCATGGCGACGGCGCCTTTTCCTTCAAGATCGCGTTCGACGAGGAGCTGGGCCGCTTCTCTCCGGGCGTGCTTATCGAACTCGCCAACCTTCATGCCGTGCTCGACACGCCCGGCATCGCCTGGATGGACAGCTGCGCGGCGGTCGACCATCCGATGATCGACAGTCTTTGGGCGGAGCGCCGCTCGATCGTGCAGATCCGCGTGGCGCTGCATGGATCGCCGGCGAAGCACGCGGCCCGCGCCGCCGCCTTCGCCGTCGCCAATGGCGCCGAACGCCTGGCCGGACTGATGAAAGGACGCCGATGAACGCCCACAGCTCGATGTCGCCCATGATCGACGCCCCGGTCTTTCCGGACAGCGCCCGCGTTGCCTTCGGCGCGGCCTATCCCGATCGTCCGGTAAAGTTGGGCCATGGACTGCAGGGTCACCCGTTACTGTCGCTCGACGCTCTCGCAAGGCTGGCCGAAAGTATGCCGCCAGGGCGGGTAGAATATAATTTGGGCAAGCTGCCGCTGGGCATTCTTGCGGAAGACACGCCATCCAACGGCCTGTCGCTGGGCGAGACCATCCGCACGATCGAATCGAACGGCAGTTGGGCCGTCCTCAAGAATATCGAACGTGACGAGGCCTATGGCGCGCTGCTGGACGGTGCCCTAGCCGAACTCGCGCCGATCGTCGCGCGCCGAACCGGGCCGATGCTGAATCGGGAGGCCTTCCTGTTTCTGTCCTCTCCCGGCAGCATCACGCCGTTTCACATGGACCCGGAACATAATATACTGCTCCAGATCCAGGGCACGAAGCGGATGACCATATTCCCCGCACATGACGAAGAGACTGTTCCCGCACGCAAAAGCGAGTCCTTCCACGCCGGTGGCCATCGCAACCTGGCCTGGGAAGAGGGGTTCCGCGATCGCGGCTTGGCCGTCGATCTCCAGCCCGGCGACGCCATCCATGTGCCCGTGAAGGCGCCGCATTTCGTCGAGAATGGCCCCGCAGTGTCGATCAGCCTTTCGGTCACCTGGCGGTCCGACCGCAGCATCGCGGAAGGCGAATTGCACGGGCTTAACGACTGGCTGCGACGCCACCGCCTGCCGGTTGGACGAATCGGGCCGCAACCGGAAAGCCACAAGGTCCGTCTGCTGCTCTACCGGATCATAAGGCGGCTGGGCGCCTGAGAAGGCGACGCAGCCAGGCCTCGGCCTCCAGACGAGGCGAGAAGCGCTCGATCGCCCACCATTCCAGCGGCTCCTCGCACGTGGCGAGGCTCTGCTTGTACCGGTCCTTGCCAGCCAGCAGCGAATAGCGTGCCAGCCCGCGCCCGGCATATTGAATGACGGCCGCAGCATGGCACAGCAGGCCGGGCTTGTCCTTCGCGGTGCGCGGCGCTGCGAATGCCGACTGATAGTTCATCGCGACGCCGCGATAGACGAAATTGACCAGCAGCCCGACGGTCCCGCCGGCATCGGCAAAGCGGAGCAGTTCCACCTCGCCCTTGCCCCGCCCGCGTTCGACCAGGGCCGCGACAAAGCGGCCGAAGGCGGGATCGTCCCAGGCATTGTCGGCATGGCGGCCGCTGTTGAGCGCCCGCATCTCCTCCAGCCAGGGCGTCACATCGGCGGGGGCCGCCGCCTCGAGCGATGGCAACGCCCCGCCATGGTCCTTGATCGCCCGCTTGATCTGGCTGCGGGTATTGGCGCTCAATAACGAGAGATAGTCGCCGGACGCCCCCCGCACGTCCTCCAGGTCGATCTGATAGACTGGCGAGACGTCCGTCCGCACCCGGCGGCGCGCCGGTATGGCGAGCAGCGGCGATCCGGGCTGCATCCCGCACAGCTTCAGCACGCGCCAGTCGCGGCGCCCGGCGATCGACATGATCGCCGCGTCGGCCGCTGCCGCCTCCCGACCGTGCGCCGCCAGCAGACCGTTATATTCTATATAGGCCCGGTCGGCCTGCGGCATCACCGCCTGGCCCAGGCTGAGCGTCGCCGCCGGCCCCAGCAGTCGGCCCGCCATGCCCTGCCCCATCAGCGCGAGCGCCACATCGGCCTCCGCCTCGTCGCTGATCGTCAGCAACTCCGGCCGCACACCATAGCTGTCGAGCCAGGCGCCGGTCCAGGTCCAGCCAAGGAAGAAGGATGCGTCGCCGCGCGCTTCCAGCGCGCACCAGCGCGGGGCAAGATCGGCAAGGTCGGGCAAGCGGGAAAAGCGGGCGTTAAGGGCCATCGGCCCCTTGTGGCAGAGCCGCCGGCCGGGTCAAGCACGCGGAGCGGCTTGCTACAATTGACGACGCAGCGCCGGATCTACGGTGCCGTCGGCGCGCACCCCGGCGCGCCGCAGGTCGCCGGCCATATGCCCGGTCATGAACCGCTGCCACATCAACAGATCGGCGAAGAGCGACCAGAGCGGATGGCGCAGGGTCGCCGGGCGATTATGCTCGATCAACCGATGTGCCGCCCAGGCGAAGCCATAACCAGCGATCGGCAGCGCCGCGAGCAGCCACCAGCGTTCGGCCAGAAGGGCCGTGGCCAGCAGCAACAGCGCCGTGGTCGTTCCGACATAATGAAGCGCCCGCGTACCGGGGCGGGCATGTTCCTGCAAATAATAGGGCCAGAAATCCCCGAATCGGGTGATGGGTCCCATGGCGTCGCTCTCCACCGACGCTTGTAACATGGGATTGGTGTAATGGCGTAAGCCGATTTACGTCCTGCCGCGATCGGGCGCGTAAAGGAAATAGTCATAGGCGGCGCGCGCGGCTTCGGCGGCGATGCGGTCCCGCGCCTCGTGCCCCTTGCGGTCCTTCATCACGAAGACGGCGATCGCGAAGGAACGGCCGTTGGGCAGCATCACCACGCCCACATCGTTGCCCGTGCCGTTCAGCGATCCCGTCTTGTGCGCGACCGGCGTACCCGGGGGCAGCATCCCCTTGATCCGCGACGCGCCGGTGCGGCAGCGGGCCATGATCCCGGCCAGCACCCCGCTGCTCGACGCAGACAGCGCCTTCCCCTGCCGCATGGCGGCGAGCAGGTCGAGCATCGCACGCGGCGTGGAGCTGTCGCGCGGGTCGTCGGCGAATGCCAGATTGGGCGTGTCGCGCAGGTCCCGCTCGTGCAGCGCCGGGTCGGCCGCCTTCGCTGCCTCGACATTGCGGCGGAAGCTGCCACCGGCCGGGCTGATGCCCATCGCGCGATAGAGCAGCTGCGCGGTGTTGCTGTCGACGCGCTGGCCCCGGATGCCGGTGGCCCGCAACCAGGCATTGACCGCCGCCGGCCCGCCCGCCTGCGCCACCAGCATGTCGGTCGCTCCATTGTCGCTGCGGGTCAGCATCAGGTCGAGCAGGTTGTAAATCGAGAAGCTGGCGCCGCCATTGGGAAACATGTCGGCGATGCCGCCCTCGCTCAGAAATGCCGTATCGACATCGACCATCTTGTCGAGGCGGAGCGTACCGGCATCGACCATGGACAATATCTTGCCGGCGACCGCGACCTTGTAGGTGCTGGCCATCGGGAACAGCGTGTCGCCATTGAGGTCGATCGTCTCGCCGGTGGCAAGGTCCCGCACGGCGATGCCGGCCGTCCCGTCGGACAGCGCGACCACGCGGGCGAATTGCTGAAGCAAGCGCGCGCGCGCGGTCTGCTGGATCGCCGGTTCGGCGGGGCCGAACGCATCGGCGGTCGGCAGCGGGACCAGGAAAAGGCCGGCGGCGGCGAGAGACGCGAAATAACGATTGGAGAGCATGTGCCGATTTTCGTCGATTAGCGCGACTGGGGCAAGCCGTGTCTTGCGTTCTTTCGCGCGAGCGTCAGTCCCGGCTGTGAGGATGATGCCGGTCTACACTGGCCTGCGGTCTTCGCCCGAAAGCCAAGGATGGATTTGGTTGACAGTCCGTGACTGCGCCGTCCAATTCCCACCCCATGAATGGGACCATCAAGCTGGACGAAAGCTGGCGCGCGCCGCTGCAGGGCGAATTCGACAGCCCCTATATGCAGCAGCTCAAGCGCTTTCTGGAAAGCGAGAAGGCGGCCGGCAAGCGCATCTTCCCCAAGGGCGGCGAATATTTCCGCGCGCTCGACCTGACCCCGCTCGACCGGGTGAAGGTCGTCATCCTGGGGCAGGACCCCTATCATGGCGAGGGGCAGGCGCATGGCCTGTGCTTCAGCGTACAGCCGGGGGTCCGGACGCCGCCCTCGCTGGTCAATATCTACAAGGAATTGCGCAGCGACCTCGGCATCGATCCTGTGCGGCACGGCTTCCTTGAGCCTTGGGCGCGCCAGGGCGTACTGCTGCTCAATTCCGTTCTGACGGTCGAGATGGCCCGTGCGGCGTCCCACCAGGGACAGGGATGGGAGAAATTCACCGATGCGGTGATCCGGCTGGTCAATGCCAGCGCCGCCCCGTGCGTGTTCATGCTGTGGGGCGCCTATGCGCAGCGCAAGGCCGGCTTCGTCGACAGCAGCCGCCATCTGGTGCTGAAGGCGGCGCACCCCTCTCCGCTGTCGGCGCATAACGGCTTCATTGGCTGCCGCCACTTCTCGCAGGCCAATGCCTTTCTGGAAGCCAAGGGGCGCGGCGCGATCGACTGGGCTTTGCCGGCGGCCTGATTGTGCGACGTCGACGAGCCGCCAAAATTGTTGAGGCCCGGTCCTGCCGTCGCAGTCCGGGCCTCATTCCCTCTCCGAACTGGTGCGGGCGTCAGCCGTCGTAATCGCCGCCGATATTCTGGGTGCGCGGCGGGGCCGCGGCCGTCAGGCGCAGCGCTTCGGCCGACTGGGCGATGGAGCCGATCTCATCCGGTGTGTCGTCATCGTCGATCTGCACCTTCTGCAGCGAGCCGACGAGTGAATCATGGAGCTCATCCGGAAAGACGGTCTCTTCCGCGATCTCGCGCAGCGCGACGACCGGGTTCTTGTCCCGATCGCGATCGACAGTGAGTTCAGCGCCCCCGGAAATCTCGCGCGCGCGCTGCGCGGCAAGCAGGACGAGATCGAAGCGGTTTGTAACCTTGTCGACGCAATCTTCGACGGTGACGCGGGCCAAACAGGGCCTCCTGGAAAAAGACGGGATTCGTGAATTGCGCGCCTAGCAGCGGTGTGCCGATGAGTCAATCAAACCGGGCACAAAGCCATGGCGCGATGCGCCGAATGCAGGCATGAACGCGCCATGGCGACAGACCAGCGACCAGAATGCGCCGATCGACCGGAACCGATCGAGCGGGTGCTGGTAGGCAATCGGCTGGCGGTGATCGAGAGCGGGCCCGATCTTCTGGCGGCACTCCTCGGCCTGATCGACGGGGCCAGCCACAGCCTCAAGCTCTATTATTATATTTTCGCCGCCGACCACAGCGGTACGCTGGTACGCGACCGGTTGATCGCCGCCTGCGATCGGGGTGTCGCCGTCACCTTGATGATCGACGCCTTCGGTTCGGCCACCACCCCCCTGCCCTTCTTCGATCCGCTGATCGCGGCGGGTGGGCATTTCGGGCGCTTCGGGGCGCGCCGGTCGACGCGCTACCTAATCCGCAACCACCAGAAGATGACGATCGCCGACGACCAGCGCCTGCTGATCGGGGGCTTCAACGTCGAGGATGATTATTTCGGCCTGCCCGAGCAGGATTGCTGGGCGGATCTCGGACTGTTGATCGCGGGGCCGGAAGTGGCGGCAATGGCCGGCTGGTACGGGCAATTGTGGCGCTGGGTTTCGACGAGAAAGCAGCGGTTGCGGACCCTGCGCGCCATGATCCGCAACTGGCACCCCTCGATGCGGCGCGACCCGGCCGATCCCTTCCACTGGCTGATCGGCGGGCCGACGCGACGATTGAGCCCCTGGGCGCAGGAACTGAAACGCGACCTGGAACGGGCCGGGCGGCTCGACATGATCGAGGCCTATTTCTCGCCGGGCCGCGGGATGCTGAAACGGCTGGCCCGGGCGGCGCGGCGCGGGGGAGCGCGCCTGATCCTGCCGTCGCGGTCGGACAATGGCGCCACTATCGCAGCAGCGCGGCTGCTGTACGGCCCGCTGCTGAAGCGCGGCGTAAATATTTTCGAATATGCGCCGTGCCGCCTGCATATGAAGCTGATCGTGATCGACGACATCACCTATATCGGTTCGGCCAATTTCGACATGCGCAGCCTGTTCATAAACCTGGAGCTCATGCTGCGGATCGACGATGCGCAGGTCGCTGCCGCCCTGCGCCGGCTCATCGACCGGCGCGCGCTCGACAGCCGGCGGATCACGCCGGAAAACTACCTGGAACGGCGCGGCCTTCTGGAACTGGCCAAGCAATGGGTGAGCTATTTCCTGGTCGGCGTCCTGGACTATACGGTCACGCGCCGCCTGAACTTCCGACTGCCCGACCCCGACTGATCCCGCGCGCGGGCGAACCCCCCTATCGGATCGTTACGAAGAAATCGGATGCGGCGTCGCCCTCGTTCGCGATCACGATGTCGAACCGGCCGCTATAGGCCGGCTCCCATATGCAGATGGCGCCCCCGCCGCATAGCAATTTGCCCGCGCCGTCCTTCACCGCGATCGACAGCGCTTCGCCCGATCCGCGCTCGGCAGGCGCCAGCGCGACCCGCGCGGGCTGGCCGCCCAGAAATACCTGGCTGATCGTCATGCTCTCCCCGCCCGGCAGCGAGCCCCGCCGATAGCCCGGTCCCAGCGCCCGACCGCGTGGGCTCAGAATGGCCCGTGTGACACCATGTGCCCGAGCCTCGCCGATCCAGCGAATCGCGACATCGCTCTGGCCGTCGATCGGATTGGCGCCCATCAGCCGCAATTTCTCGGCAACACCCAGCAAGCCCGCATAATCGCCGGATGCCAGCATCGCTTCCCCCTGCAGCAGAGCCTGCAGGAGCGGGTCCGCGGACGAGGCGGCTTCATCCGCCCGCGCTGGCACGGACAGCAGAAGCAGCAGCACCGCGAGGATCGAAAGCCTAGACATCAACCTCCTCCGGCCGGATCACAAACAGCGCGCCAGGGTTCGCATCCTCTATCCGGATGACGAGCCCGTGACGCTCGGCGATGGCCCTGGCGAGCGCAAGACCCAATCCATGCCCGCCCGGCACGCTGTTGCCAAGCCGGACGTAGCGGTCGAACACGCGTTCGCGGTCGGCGGATGGTATGCCGGGCCCGTCATCCTTGACGATCAGCACCGGGCCCGCGTCGACCGAGAGCGAGACCGAACCCCCGCTCGACACATAGCGGAACGCATTGTCGAGCAGATTGGACAAGAGCCGCGTCATCTGCATCGGGTCGGCCCGCATCCGGATGCCCGGCGCGATGGTCGATCGGAAGCGGATGCCCAGATCGTCCGCGCTGGCGCCGTAAAGCTCCGCCAGATTCTCGGCGAGCCCGCTCAGGTCGACATATTCCATGCCACGCGGATCGTCCCGCATCGCCTGGGTGCCCGCGATATCGAGCAACGAATCGAGCAGGCGGACGACGCCGCGAACCTCATTGCGCGACTGGCCCAGCATCCGCAGCAACTCCGCATCCGTCGCCCGCTCCTCCGCCTTCCACAGGCGCGTGTCGAGATGCATGAGCGGAGTGCGGATCTCGTGCGCAGTCTGGTCCGATACTTGCCGGTGCGCGTCGATCAGGCGCAGCACCTGGTCCAGCGTGGCATTGATGTTGGCCGCCAGCAGCGACAATTCGCCAAGATCGCCCGCCTGGCCTACGCGCGCAGAGTGAATGCCCGCGCGCACATCGGCGAAGATGGCGTTCATCCCCTCGACTCGCCGGCGCAGTCGCTGGGCGGCGTCATGCCCCACCGCCAGGCTGAACAGCGCCACCACGACGCCAGCCAGCGCGAAGGCGGCGGCCAGGCGGCCGAGCAGCGCCTCGCCGCGCAGGTCGCTGCGTCCCACCAGCAGGCGCAGGCCGGGCCCCAGGCCCGTCGCGCGCGCGAACATATGGGCGCCGTCCGGCAGCGTCACCAGCAGCGCCTCGGAACGGCCGGCATTGATCCTTGGCCAGCGCTCCAGATTGCCGGCCAGCGTCTTGCCCTGCCCGTCGGCCAGCAGATAATAGGCTTGCTCGCCATCCTGGCGCTGTACCGCCAGCCGATCGGCGATGCGCGCGCGCAGGTTCGCCACGCCGCCGCTGACATAAATGTCGATAAGCCCGGCGAGGTCCGTGTCGATCTCCCGCGTCAGCATGGCCCGGCCGTCATTCGCGACAATCCGCTGCACCACCGCGAACAGCGCCAGTGTCGACAGGAGGCTGACGAGCAACGCCGAGAGGGTCACGCGGCGGAACAGCGAGGGCGACAGGCGGAACCTACCCAATGCGGGGTTCGGCAACGGGAAGAGCAGCAGCAGGCGCGGCAGGGCCGGTCGCGATCAGGCGATAGCCGGTGCCGCGCACGGTTTCGAGCACCGGCGTCGGGAAGCCCTCCTCCATCTTGCGGCGCAGGCGGCCGACATTGACATCCACAACATTGGTCTGCGGATCGAAATTGATCTGCCACACATGGCGCAGCAGCATTTCCCGCGTCACCACCTCGCCCGCATGTTCCATCAGAAAGCGGAACAGTTCGAACTCCTTGGGCGATAGTGGCAGGTGCCTGCCCCCGCGCCAGGCGGTCCGTGCCTTGAGATGGCATTCCAGTTCGCCGAACAGCAGCACCGCCTCATGCTGGCGCGTGCTGGCGCGCCGCCAGAGGGCGCGTACGCGGGCGATCAGTTCATCCGGCTCGAACGGCTTGGCGAGATAGTCATCGACGCCGCTTTCCAGCCCTTCGACCCTATGTTCGCTGCGGCCAAGCGCTGACAGCATCAGCACGGGCGTCCCCACGCCCGCCGCCCGCATCCGCGTGACGATCTCCATGCCCGTCAGCTGCGGCAACATGCGATCCAGGATGACGATATCATGGGCGCCCCTGCCCGCCCGGCGCAATCCCTCTGCCCCGTCGCCGACTGCCTCGATCGCGATGTTCGCGGTCGCCAATATGTCAGCGATGTTGGCGCGGGTCGCCGCGTCATCCTCGATCAGGAGTACCGAGATCGGATTACCCTGTCCCATTGTCTGTCCCCCCGTCCCCGGCGTTACAGATAGCGCCGGACGCAGCCAGTGACAAAGGCTGTTAAAGCCTCGCCACGGGCCTAGCCGCCCAGTCCCGCGCTCACATCTTGAGCGCGTTGCGGAGCATCAGATAGGCAATGATGACGAGATAGACGCCGAAAATCTTCTTCAGCGGGCCAGCCGGCAGGGCGTGGGCGGCAGCGACGCCCAGCGGCGCTGTCAGCACCGACATGGACGTGATCGCCAGCGTTGCCGGCACGTTGACATAGCCGAGCGATCCCCATGGCAGGCCACCTTCCTTGAGGCCGATCAGCACGAAGCCGATGGCGGTCGGAATGGCGATCAGCGTGCCGATGCCCGACGCCGTCGCGATGGCGCGATGAATGGAGCGGCCGCACAGGGTCATCACCATGATGGCGATGACGCCGCCGCCGATCCCGAGCAGCGATGAGAAGGTGCCGAGCCCCCCGGCGATGCCGACACGGACGATGCCCGAGGGCATCGTGTCGCTGATGACCTTGCCGCCCACCTTGGGCAGCAGGAAATTGAGGGACATGAGGCCGACGCCGACCGCGAAGATCATCGTCAGCACACGGCCATCGACATGGCCCGCCAGCATCACGCCGATGCCGTCGCCCAGGATGAGCCAGGGCGCCCATTGCTTGAGCACCTCGAACTCCACCGCATTGCGCTTGGCATGGGCCAGCAACGATCGGATGGAAGTGACGATGATCGTCGCGGCGGACGTGCCGATCGCGACATGGGCTATGGCGTCATGCGTGCCCCCCAGCAGCGGCAGGACGACGAACAGCGCGGGGACGACGACGAAGCCGCCGCCTATACCGAACAGGCCGGCGGCAAATCCGGCCAGCAGGCCGGCCGCCAGCATCGATATGAGGGGAACGAGCCACGTCATCATATCGCCGTTCATGCGAAAGTCCCCGACAAGACCCCGGACCATCGTCCCGCACCTGCACGACCGCCGCCCTGCAGGCGCGTGACACACGTCATTCCGTCAATCATGATGATAATCCGTGCCTCTCTCCGGCAAAATCGTACGCGCTGGGAATGGGAACCCTGCTGGACTAGACGAAGCTGTTTGGCGAACCCACCGCTTTTTTGTTCCATGCTGCGATGCGAAGAGGCGCGCGCATTTTTGCAACGTAGCGTTCCCCTCATTCTGTTGGATCGCGCGGCAAAGACAGGGCATGGTCGCGCCGCCATGGCGACATCTTCCCGTACGCTCCCCACCATCGACCCGTTCCTGATCTGGCTGATCGGGACGGTTGCGGCCGCTTCGCTGCTGCCGGTGCGCGGCGATGCGGCGGGCTGGGTCGGGCTGATCGCGGACCTTGCCATCGCCCTGCTCTTCTTCCTGCACGGGGCCAAGCTGTCGCGCGCGGCGATCGTTCAGGGCATGGGCAACTGGCGCCTGCACGGGCTGGTGCTGTCGTCCACCTATATCCTGTTCCCCGTCGTGGGCGTCGTCCTGGTGATGGTAATGGCCGGCCATGCCGATCCGCTGCTGTTGTCGGGCCTGCTGTTCCTGACGCTGCTGCCGTCCACGGTCCAATCCTCGATCGCCTTCACCGCCATGGCGGGCGGCGATGTGGCGGCGGCGGTATGCAGCGCGTCGCTCTCCAACCTGCTCGGCATCGCGCTGACGCCGCTGCTCGTCGCTCTGGTGATGCATGGCGGCGGCGAAGGCGGCGTTTCGTCGTGGCAATCGGTCAGGAGCATCGCGCTGCAACTGCTCGCGCCATTTCTGGCGGGGCATCTGCTGCGCCCGCTGATCGGCGGCTTCGTTGATCGCCATAAGAAGCTGCTCCAGCCCGTCGATCGCGGATCGATCCTGCTAGTGGTCTATTCCGCGTTCAGCGCGGCGGTGGTGGGCGGCATCTGGTCCAAGGTCGGCCTGACCGACCTTTTGACCCTCCTTGCGCTGAGCGCCGTCGTGCTCGCCGTCATCATGGGGACCAACGCGCTGGTCGCCCGGCTGTTCAAATTGCCGCGTCAGGATGCGATCGTGCTGTTCTTCTGCGGATCAAAAAAGAGCCTGGTGTCCGGCGTACCGATGGCGGGCGCGCTTTTTCCGGCGGCGCAGGTCGGCATCGTCCTGCTGCCGCTGATGATCTTCCACCAGCTCCAGCTGTTCCTGTGCGCGGCGATGGCGGGCCGCTTCCGGCGACAGGGCGAGGCCTTGGTCGCCACGGAGGCCGCGCGCGCCGTTCCCCGCGCGCAGGACGATATCGCCCGTGCCGCCGCCGATCGCGACATGGCGATCCCCGCATCCTGTATGCCCGGCGTGGAGGCGAACCTCGCGCTGCTCGACGGCCACGCACAAACCCTGCGCGGCGACGCATGAAGCAGGCGCTGGCGATCGCCGCCGATGTGCGCGCCGGCCGGACCAGCGCGACCGCAGTCGTCGAGGCATGTCTTGCCAGCCTGCCAGCCGACGATGCGCCGCTGCGCGCCGTCACCCGCATCCTGGCAGACCGCGCACGGGCGGAAGCTTCTGCGGTGGACGCGCAGATAGCCGCCGGACGCGATCCGGGGCCGCTCGCCGGCCTACCCTATGGCGTGAAGGACCTCTTCGACGTCGCGGGGCTGCCCACGACCGCCGGCTCGGCCCTCTATGCCGACGCCCCGCCCGCCATTGCGGATGCGGATGCCGTCAGCCGCCTGCGCGCGGCCGGCGCGGTGCTGGTGGCGACGCTCAACATGGACGAATTCGCCTATGGCTTCGCGACGATCAACGCGCGCCACGGCACAACGCGCAATCCGCATGACACCAGCCGGCTGGCCGGCGGTTCATCGGGCGGATCGGCGGCCGTCGTCGCCGCGGGCCTGCTGCCCTTTACGCTCGGGTCCGACACCAACGGATCGGTCCGCGTGCCGGCCAGCCTGACTGGCGTCTACGGGCTGAAACCCACCCATGGCGATCTCCCCATGGGCGGCGTCTTTCCCTTCGCGGCCAGCTTCGACGATGTCGGACATTTCGCCACCTCGGTCGCAGACATGATCGCGATATGGGAGGTTCTGGCCGGAACGGTTGCGCCGTCCGACAACTCCGCCATCCGTGTCGCGCGCCTTGGCGGCCGCTTCGGCGACAATGTCGATCCCGACCAGGTCGCCGCCCTCACGGCCATCGCGCCCGACGCGCCGGTCGTCGTCCTGCCCGACATCGCGCGCGCGCGATCGGCGGCTTTCCTCATCACCGCATTCGAGGGCGGCGCGCTGCATCGCGCAGCGTTGGCCCGCGATGCCATGTCATTCGATCCGCAGACCCGCGACCGGCTGATCGCCGGCGCGCTGCTGCCGCAGACGCTCTGTGACGAGGCGCAGGCATTTCGCGTGGCTTTCCGCCGTCGGGTGCTGGACCTGATCGCACCCTATGACGTGCTGCTGGCGCCTGCCACGCCCTGCGTCGCTCCGCCAGTGGACAGTCCCAGCATCCTGATCGACGGCGAGATGCGCCCCGCGCGCGCGGACCTTGGCATCCATACGCAGCCGATCAGCTTTCTGGGCCTGCCTTCGCTCGCCGTGCCACTGCTGCGATCCGGCCGCCTGCCGATCGGGCTGCAACTGGTCGGCAAGCCTGGTGGCGAAGCCATGCTCTTTCGTTACGCTTCCATGCTGGAACAGCGCGGCATCACGGGGGTGTCGGCGCCGGTCGGCGCGTTGCAGGGGGAAACAGCATGACAGAAGCGCAGCCGGCCGGGCCGCCGGCAGAACCATCGGGCCGGCTCGATCGCCAGTTCGCCCTGGCGGCGCGCGGCACGACCGCGCGGACGGAGGTGCTGGCAGGCTTCACCACATTCCTCACCATGGCCTATATCGTGCTCGTAAACCCGTCGATCCTGGGCGCGGCGGGGATGCCGGTCGCGTCAGTCGCCGCCGCCACCTGCTTCGCCGCCGCGTTCGCATCGATCATGATGGGTTTCACCGCCAATGTGCCGCTCGCGCTGGCGCCCGGCATGGGCCTCAACGCCTATTTCGCCTTCACCGTCGTGGGGCAGATGGGCATTCCCTGGCCGATCGCGCTGGGATGCGTCTTCATATCCGGGGTCGCCTTCCTGATCCTGACGCTGACGGGGGTACGGCAGCTGATCGTGTCGGTGATCCCGACCTATCTGTTTGCGGCTGTAGCGGGCGGCATCGGCCTGTTCATCGGCTTTATAGGCCTCAAGAACGCCGGCATCGTCGTCGCCAATCCGGCAACCTTCGTGGCGCTGGGAGATTTGAAGGCACCCGGCGCGGCGCTGGCCCTGTTCGGGCTGGTCGTCATCGCTACCCTGAGCGTGTGGAACATCCGCGGCGCCATGCTGATCGGCATCATCGCGACGACCGTCGCGGGGTGGC
Source organism: Sphingobium sp. (assembly GCA_040508785.1). Taxonomy (GTDB): domain Bacteria; phylum Pseudomonadota; class Alphaproteobacteria; order Sphingomonadales; family Sphingomonadaceae; genus Sphingobium. Next base: position 32,824 of record JBEVME010000073.1, on the reverse strand, counting down.
TGTTCGGCCTCGTCACCTTTGCGCCCGAACCCTACAGCTTGGCCGCGCTGACCGGCACCGCATTCAAACTGGACTTGGGAGGCGTCTTCGGCCTTGGCGGCAGCCATGGCCTAGGATTGCTCGAAATCCTGTTCGTCTTCCTGTTCGTCGACCTGTTCGACAATATCGGCACATTGGTGGCGGTCACCAAGCGCGCGGGCCTCATGGACGCAGCGGGCAAGATACCCGGCCTCAACCGTATCCTCATCACCGACGCGACCGCCACCATGGTCGGCGCCATCGCCGGCACTAGCACCGTCACATCCTATGTCGAGAGCGCGGCGGGCGTGCAGGCGGGCGGGCGCACGGGCCTGACGGCGGTGGTCACCGGCATCCTGTTCCTCCTCACCATGTTCGTCGCGCCCTATGCGCAGCTTGTGCCGCTGGCCGCGACCGCCCCGGCATTGATCGTCGTCGGCGGGCTGATGCTGCTGCCCCTGGTCGAGATCGACTGGGAAGACACGATGTCGGCGCTTCCCGCCTTCCTCACCGTGGCGATGATCCCGCTCACCTTTTCGATCGCCAATGGCCTGGCCTTCGGCATCACCGCCCATGCCGCGCTGAAGCTGCTGCGGGGCACGGCGACCAGGACCGACTGGTTCCTGTTCCTGCTCGCAGGCCTGTTCGTCGTCCGCTTCCTGTGGATGAGTGCCGCCTGATGCGGCGCCTGTTGCTCGCCCTTGTGCTGGTTGCGGCCCCCGCTGCAGCAAAGCCGCTCGACAAAACGCCGCGCACCGTCGTGATGACCGCCTTCGCGCCCGAATGGGCGGCGCTGGAACATAGCGTCGAAAGGCCCAGGACGTACCGGATCAACGGCAATGTCTTCCTGACCGGCACGATGGCAGGCAAGCCAGTGGTGCTGATGCAGTCCAACGTGTCGATGGTGAACGCCGCGATGAACACCCAGCTGGTGCTGGACCGCTTTACGGTGAAGCGGATCGTCTTTTCGGGCATCGCGGGCGGCGTCGATCCCGCCCTGTCGATCGGCGACGTGGTCGTCCCGGCCGGCTGGGCGCAATATCTGGAAGTCAGCTTCGCCCGCAAGACCGACAAGGGCTGGGAGACGCCCGAGCCGGTCGATACGGAAGCGCCGGCCAATTACGGCATGATGTTTCCGCGCGGTGTCCGCGTCGGCAACGCGACCGAGCCGATGAAGCGCCATTACCGCATGGCGGTCGATCCTACCCTCCTCGCCCTGGCCGGGAAGGTTGCAGCAGAGGTGACACTGCGCCGCTGTGTCGAGGCATCGAAAACGGTTCATGCCGGCACGGCCGTTCCCCAACCCGCCGCCTGTCTCGCGCATGATCCCAAGATCGTCGTCGGCGGCACGGGGGTCAGCGCCAGCGTCTTTGCAGACAATGCAGAATTCCGCGAATATCTTACCGCCGCCTGGCAGGCGAATGTGCTGGACATGGAAAGCGCCGCCGTCGTGCAGGTCGCCTATGCCAACAGCGTTCCGGTCATCGTGTTTCGCAGCCTGTCGGATCTGGCCGGCGGCGACGCAGGCGGGAATCAGATGAACGTCTTCATGGCGCTAGCGTCGGTCAACTCGGCCGACGTCGTCCGCGCCTTCGTCGCCGCGCTGCCCGACTGATGGCGCTGGCCACCGTCACCGGCCGCCGGGGGATGGTCACCGCGCCGCATCGTCTTGCGAGCGAGGCCGGCCTGTCGGTCCTGCTGGACGGCGGCAACGCGATCGAGGCCTGCGTAACGGTCGCGGCGACGCTGGCGGTCGTCTATCCGCACATGACCGGCATCGGCGGCGACGGCTTTTGGCTAGTCGCGGAGCCGGACGGGCATATCCATGGCGTTCACGGTTGCGGCGGTGCGGCCGCAAAGGCCGACCTCGCGCTTTATGCGGGACATGAGGCGGTGCCGACGCGCGGGGCGCTGGCGGCGAACACGGTTGCCGGCACGGTGTCGGGCTGGGGGGCTGCGCTGGCAAGCTCCGGCGGCACCTTGCCGCTCGACCGGCTGCTCCGCGACGCCATGCTGTTCGCGCGGACGGGCGTCGCGGTGACAGCCGGCGGCGCCACCATCGCCGAAGCGAAGGGCGGCGAACTACGCGTCCAGCCGGGTGGCTATGCCGCCATCTTCGAACCGGAGGGCCGGCCGCTGGCGACAGGCGATATCCTGCGCCAGCCGCTGCTAGCCGACACACTCGAGCGGTTGGCGGGGGCGGGCCTGGACGATTTCTACACCGGCGCGGTCGCGGCCGACATCGCGGCCGATCTGGCGTTGCTGGGCAGCCCGGTATCCGACCTCGATCTCGCCGCACATGTCGCGACCCGTCCCACTCCCCTCCATGTCGCAATCGAAGGCGCCACTCTCTATAACAGCGCGCCGCCGACACAGGGCTTCGCCTCGCTGCTCATCCTCGCCCTGTTCGAGCGACTGGGCGCAGGGGCAGCGGACGGCTTCGACCATGTCCATGGCCTGGTCGAGGCGACCAAGCAGGCCTTTCTGCTGCGCGACGCGCATGTCGGCGATCCCGCTTTTGACGATTTCGATCATCAGGCGCTGCTCGACGACCCCGCGCTGCTCGACGCGTTGGCCGGCAGGATCGATCCCGCCAAGGCGCTCCCCTGGCCGCAGCCGCCGCAATGGGGCGACACCTGCTGGTTCGCGGCAGCGGACGGGAAAGGCCGCGTCGTCAGTTGCATCCAGTCCACCTACCATGAGTTCGGCTCCGGAATCGTGCTGCCCCGAACCGGCATTACCTGGCAGAATCGCGGCGCCAGCTTCCGGCTGGCGGAAAGCGGCTGGAATGCGCTGAAGCCCGGCCGCAAACCCTTCCATACGTTGAACCCGGCGCTGGCGAAGTTCAATGATGGCCGCGTCATGGCCTATGGCACCATGGGCGGCGAGGGCCAGCCGCAGACGCAGGCGGCGCTCTTCACCCGCTACGCGCGCTACGGCGCAGACCTTCAGGAGGCGATCAGCGGCCCACGCTGGCTGCTGGGCCGCACATGGGGGGACCAGTCGACGACGCTCAAGCTGGAGGACGGATTCGACGACAGCCTTTATACACAACTGGCCAAGGCAGGTCATGACGTCGAGCGCGTCGGCCCGTTGACCGCGACCATGGGCCATGCCGGCGCTATCGTGCGCCACCCTGACGGGTCGCTCGACGGCGCCACCGACCCCCGCAGCGACGGCGGGGTGGCGGCATGGTGACGGGAGGAGCCAGAGCCGTGGCGCGCTGCGACGCGCTGGGCATCGCGCCCTACAGCGACATGGAGGGCGGGCTGTTTCGCGGCTATTTGTCGCCGGCCTATGCGGCCGCCCAAGGCGCGTTGGCCCGCTGGATGGAAGAGGCCGGCATGACCGTAAGCCTCGACCCCGCCGCCAATCTGGTCGGCCGCTACGAGGGCATCCATCCTGCCGCCCCGGCGTTGCTCATAGGCAGCCACCTCGACAGCGTGCGCGATGCGGGACGTTATGACGGGCCGCTGGGGATCATGCTGGGTGTGGAGCTGGTGGATGCGCTGTACCGCGCGAACCGCCGCCTGCCTTATCCGATCGAAATCATCGCCTTCGGCGACGAGGAAGGCTCGCGCTTCCCCGCCGCCATGCTGACCAGCCGAGCCGTGGCCGGGACGTTGGAGGCCAAGGCGCTGGAATTGGCTGACGCGCAGGGCGTCACCTTGAATGCCGCCCTGAGCGCTTTCCGTCATCCCCGGTTTGCTGACGACTATCTGTCGGCGCGCCGTCCATCATCCAGTATCCTCGCCTATCTCGAAGCCCATATCGAGCAGGGCCCGGTGCTGGAGGCGCAGGGCCTGGCAGTCGGCACGGTCACCGGCATCGCCGCGCAGCTGCGCTACCAGGTGCGCGTCACCGGCCAGGCCAATCACGCCGGCACGACCACCATGCCGCTCCGCCGCGATGCGCTCGTCGGCGCTGCGGAGATGATGCTGGCAATCGAGCGGATAGCGAAGGAGGACGCGTCCGACCTGGTCGCCACCGTTGGCCGGATCGAGGCGATGCCGGGCGCGCCCAATGTCATCCCCGGCGAAGCGCGCTTCACCATCGACGTGCGATCGGGCGACGAGGCCCGCCGCGATCTGGCGGCCGAAAACATGCTCGACGCCGTTCACGACATCGCTGACCGGCGTGCGCTCGACCTTGACGTGCAGCGTGTCCACGACCTCCCCGCGAGCCCATGCGCGCCTGAGCTGATGGACATGATGGATGCGGCGCTCGCCGGCGCAGGCCAGACGCCCTTCCGTCTCGTCTCCGGCGCCGGGCACGACGCCATGGTGATGGCCGCGCTCTGCCCCACCGCGATGCTGTTCATACGCTGCAGGGACGGCATCAGCCACAACCCCGCCGAGCATGTCGACCCTGCCGACGCGGAGATCGCGCTACAGGTCCTGCTAGGCTTCATCGATCGCCTTGGAGAGTCCTTTGCCGCCTGATGCCCAACTGCTTCCATCCCTGTTCGGCGAGATCGACCCGCCTCAGCGTCTCCTCATGGGCCCCGGCCCGGTCAATGCGCATCCCCGCGTACTGCGCGCCATGTCGGCCGACCTGCTCGGCCAGTTCGACCCCGAGATGACCGGCTATATGAACCAGGTCATGGCGCTCTACCGCCCGATCTTCGGCACGGACAATCGCTGGACGATGCTCGTGGACGGCACCGCGCGCGCGGGCATAGAGGCGGCGCTGGTCAGCTTGGTCGCGCCGGGCGACACGGTGCTGGTGGTCAATTTCGGCCGGTTCGGGCTGCTGCTGACGGAAATTCTCGGCCGCATCGGCGCAGCGATCGAGACGGTGGAGGCCCCTTGGGGCCAGACTGTGCCCCTGGATGCCATCGCCGCCGCCATCGAACGGACGGCGCCCAAGGTCGTCGCCACCATCCATGGCGATACCTCAACGACGATGGCGCAGCCGCTCGACGGCCTGGGCGCCTTGTGTCGCGCGGCCGGCGCGTTGCTCTATGTCGATGCCACTGCGACCATCGGCGGCATGGAACTGGCGTCGGACCGCTGGAGCGCGGACATCGTCACCGGCGGCCTGCAGAAATGCCTGGGCGGTCCCTCCGGCTCCGCGCCGATCACGATTTCGGATCGCGCCGCCGACCATATCTTCACCCGCCGCCACACCGAACAGGGCATTCGCAGCGCCGACAGCATCGACGGCGCCGGCCCGCGCATCGGCTCGAACTATTTCGACCTTGCCATGATCATGGATTATTGGAGCGAGAAGCGCCTCAATCACCATACGGAAGCAACCTCGATGCTCTACGCCGCACGGGAATGTGCGCGGATCATGCTCGGCGAAGGGCTGGAGGCGCGCTACGCCCGTCATGCCGCAGCCGGGCGCGCCATGACGGCGGGGCTGCGCGCTATGGGCCTCACCATATTCGGCAACGACGCCACCCGCATGACCAACGTCACCGGCGTCTACATTCCCGAAGGCGTGGATGGCGAAATCGTGCGCACGATGATGCGCGAAGCGTTCGAGATCGAGATCGGTACGGCGTTCGGGCCGCTCGCGGGGAAAATCTGGCGCATCGGCGCCATGGGCTACAACGCGGCAAGGCATAAGGTCCTGATCACCCTGGGCGCGCTGGAAGCATGTTTGCGACGGGAGGGGTTCGCGCTGCCGGCCGGCGAAGCGGTACCGGCGGCGATGGAGGCCTGGGGATGAGGAAGCGCGACCAGGTCCGCCCCGGAACGGGGAGGTGGCATCGCGAACCGATGACGGATGGCGCGGGCCTCCAGGAGCAAGCCTGTTGCCTAGATGCCCGCCCCCTCCACCACGCCTCTGGTGCGGTCCCCCTCCCCGTCCAGAGGAGGGACGGATGACGCGCGACCTCGTCGGCTACGGCCCCACCCCACCCGATCCGCGCTGGCCCGACGGCGCGCGCATCGCCGTGCAATTCGTAATCAATTACGAGGAGGGCGCTGAGAATTCGGTCCTGAACGGCGACGCGGGGTCGGAGGCATTCCTGTCCGAAATGGTCGGCGCGGCAAGCCATCCGGCGCGCGCCATGGCCATGGAGAGCCTCTACGAATATGGCAGCCGCGCCGGCTTCTGGCGCCTGCACCGGATATTCACCGAGCGCGCCCTGCCCGTGACAGTGTTCGGCGTGGCGACGGCGATGGAGGCCAACCCGCAGGCCGTCGCGGCGATGCTCGCGGCCGACTGGGAGATCGCGTCTCACGGGCTGCGCTGGATCGACTATCAATATGTGCCCGAACAGGTGGAGCGCGCGCATATGGCCCAGGCGATCGCCCTGCACGAAAGGCTGACCGGCGCGCGCCCGCTCGGCTGGTATCAGGGCCGCGCGTCGCCCAACACCGCGCGCCTCGTCCGCGAAGAGGGCGGCTTCCTCTACGATGCCGACAGCTATGCCGACGACCTGCCCTATTATGCGCAGGGTCAGCTCATCGTTCCCTACACGCTCGACGCCAACGACATGAAGATCGTGGCACTGAACGGCTTCACCGAGGGCGAGCAGTTCTTCCGCTATCTGCGCGACACGTTCGACCAGTTGCGTTGGGAAGGCGGCCGCATGATGTCGGTCGGCCTGCACGGCCGCATCGCGGGCCGCCCCGGCCGCGCCCGCGCGCTCGCGCGCTTCCTCGACCATGTCATCGCATCCGGCGATGCCTGGGTCGCGCGCCGTATCGACATCGCCCGCCACTGGATGGAGGTTCACCCCGCATGACCATCGACGATCCCGCTCTGCTCGCCGAAGTGACGGCCGCCTTCCTGGAATATGAGCGCGCGCTGATGACGGACGATATACCGGCGATGGACGCGCTGTTCCACGACGCGCCGACCACCAATCGCTATGGCGTCGGCGAAGTGCTGTACGGCATCGAGGAGATACGCGAGTTCCGCAAAGGGCGCGGCGGCTCCCCCCAGCGCAAGCTGGGTAAGGTCTCGATCACCGTCTACAGCGCCGGAGGAGGGGGCGCTTTCGCGACCGCCGACGCCGAATTCTTTCGCGACAACAGCGACCGCCGCGGCCGCCAGACCCAGAGCTGGGTAAAGTTTGCCAACGGCTGGAAGGTCGTGTCCGCGCATGTGAGCCTAGAGGGGAGCACGCACTGATGAGCGGTGGGAGCGCCCTGTTCGAGCATAGCCCCTGGTTCGAGGAGCGCGCCGACGCGCGGCCGTCTTCGGGCGACCGCTGGACCGACCTGATGACGGTGGTGGAGGAAGCGTCGCCGGAGGAGCAACTCGCGCTGATCCAGGCCCATCCCGAACTGGCGGGCAAGGCGGCGATGGACAGGACGCTGACCGATGCGTCGGCGGCCGAGCAGGCCTCCGCCGGCCTGGATCGTCTGACGCCGGACGAATATGCGCGATTCCACGCCCTCAACGCCGCCTATCGGGCGCGCTTCGGATTTCCCTTCATCATCTGCGTCCGCCTGACCGACAAGGCCGGAATCTTGGCGGCCATGGAAGCGCGTCTCGCCAACGACCGAGAAACAGAGATCGCGGCCGCGCTGGAGCAGATCGGCGAGATCGTCCGTCTTCGGCTGGAGGATATGGCATGAGCCTCGCCGCCCTCGAAGCCGATCTCGCGCGCCAGCTCAGCCTTATCGGCCATGGCGGCGCCGACTGGACCCGGCCGCGCGCCCACCCCGAAGGCCATGTCTTCGACGTCGTCATCGTCGGCGCCGGCCAGAGCGGCCTCGCCGCCGCCTTCGGGCTGCTGCGCGAACGGGTGTCCAACATCCTGGTCATCGACGAAAGCCCGGTAGGCTATGAAGGGCCTTGGGACACTTATGCGAGAATGATCACGTTGCGCACGCCCAAGGAGCTGACGCCGATAGACTTCGGCATTCCAGCCCTAACCTATCGCGCCTGGTGGGAGGCACAGCATGGTGCGGCGGGCTGGGACGCGATCGACAAGATATCGCGCGGCGACTGGATGGACTACCTACGCTGGTACCGCCGGGTGCTCGACCTGCCGGTGCGCAACGATACGCGCCTGACGCTGATCGAGCCGGCCGGAGAAGGGCTCCACCGGCTGCATGTCACCGACGGGCCTGCGCTCCTGGCCCGCAAGGTCATTTTGGCCACAGGCATCCAGGGTGGTGGCGAATGGCACATCCCTGCCATGGTCAGCGATGTGCTGCCCCGCCACCTCTACGCCCATACCAGCGAGCCGATCGATTTCGCAGCGTTAGTCGGCAAGCGCATCGGCCTGCTGGGGGGCGGCGCGTCGGCCTTCGACAATGCCAATGCAGCGCTCGCCCAGGGCGTCGCCGCGGTCGAGGTGTTCATCCGCCGCAAAGTCCTGCCACGCATAAACCCGATCCGGTTCATGGAGCGCGTCGGCTTCACCGGCCGCTATCCCGCTCTGACAGATGCCGAGAAATATCGGGTGATGGCGAGCTTCCTCGGCCACAACCAGCCACCCACCAACGACACGTTCAACCGCGCCGCCGCGTGGCAGGGTTTCGCGCTCCATCTCGGGTCGCCCTGGCTGTCTGTCGAGGCCGCCGGCGAGGGCGCACGGGTGACGACGCCGCAGGGCCGCCATGATTTCGATTTCCTCATCCTGTCGACCGGGCTCGTCAGCGATCCCGGCCTGCGTCCCGAGCTGCGCCTGCTGGCGGACAGGATCGCACGCTGGTCGGATCGTTTCCGGCCGGAAGGAACGCCCGATGCGCTGATCGACGCGCACCCCTATCTCGGCGACGGTTTCGAACTGCTGCCGCGTGAGGCGGAGGATGCCGATGCGCTTCACGGCCTGTTCGCCTTCAACTATTCGGCCCTCATCAGCCTCGGCCTGTCCGCCTCCGCCCTGTCGGGGCTCAAGACCGCGCTGCCACGCCTGCTCAAGGGGGTCACGGACCAGCTGTTCCTCGACGACCGGGACGCGCTGGTCGCCGATCTGCTTGCCTATGACGAGCACGAGTTTCTGGGCGAGTGGCCGCCGGCGCGTCCGGAGATAGCGGCATGAGCAGTTTGTCGACCCACGTCCTCGACACGACCCATGGCCGTCCGGCGACCGGCGTCGCGATCACCCTGGCGTCGGCGGACGGCACTCCGCTGTTCGCGGGCATAACCGACGAAGATGGTCGCTGTCCCGGCCTGCCCCCGCTCAAGCCGGGCCGCTATGCCCTGACATTCGGCGTCGCGGCCTATTTCCGCGATTGCGGCATGGCGCTTCCCAATCCGCCCTTTCTGGACCTCGTGACGATCGACTTCGGCATCGCGAATACCGACGCCCATTATCATGTCCCCCTGCTCGTCTCCCCCTTCGCCTATTCGACCTATCGGGGCAGCTGATGGGGATCCGCTTCATCCTGGACGGCGTCGTCGTCGAGATTGCGGATGTCGATCCGACCGCGACGCTGCTCGACCATCTGCGCTATAGGATGCGCCGGACCGGGACCAAGGAAGGCTGCGCCGAGGGCGACTGTGGTGCCTGCACCGTGCTTGTCGGGGAAGCAGCGGAAGCGGGTATCGCGTGGCGCGCGGTCAACGCCTGCATCCTGTTCCTGCCGATGATTCACGGCAAGGCGCTGCTGACCGTGGAAAGCCTTGGCGGGCCGGACGCGCTCAATCCGCTCCAGGCGTGCATGGCCGCCAATGGCAGCTCGCAATGCGGCTTCTGCACGCCCGGCTTCGTCATGTCGCTGTACGGCCGGGCCATTGGCGCTCGGGGCCATGACCTGCCCGTGGAGGACGTGATCGCGGGCAATCTGTGCCGCTGCACTGGCTATGGCCCGATCCTCGACGCGGGCCAGCAAGTGGCCCGGCTAGATCGCGGCGACGATGGCCTCGTCGAAGCGCTGAAGGCGCTGGTCGCGGCCGACATGCCGGCGGGCGAGAAGGATGGTCGCCGCTGGTTCGCTCCACGGACGGGAGCAGAACTGGTCGACCTGCTTACCGTCCATCCCGATGCCCGGATCGTTGCGGGGGCGACCGACGTCGGCCTTTGGGTGACTAAGGGTCTGCGTAGCATCGACACGTTGATCTTCGTGGGCGACATGGCGGAGCTTCGAACGATCGAGGAAGACGATACCGGCCTGACCATCGGCGCCGGCGTGCGCTATGCCGATGCCCATGGGGCCTTCGCACGGCTCCATCCCGATCTTGGCGAACTGGTCCGCCGCATCGGCGGGTTGCAGGTCCGCAATGCGGGCACGGTAGGCGGCAATATCGCCAACGGCTCGCCCATCGGCGACGGTCCGCCCGCGCTGATCGCGCTTGGCGCCACGCTGACCCTGCGCGGCGCCCAAGGCCGGCGGACGATGCCGCTGGAGGATTATTTCCTTGCCTATGGCAAGCAGGATCGGGCGCCGGGTGAGTTTGTCGAAAGCGTCCATGTTCCTCGGCCCGGCACGGATGACATCGTCCACATCGCCAAGCTCACCCGCCGCTTCGATAGCGATATATCGGCGGTCTGCGGCGCGTTCAGGCTCACCGTGCGGGACGGCACGATCGTCGCGGCACGGGTCGCGTTCGGCGGCATGGCGGCGACGCCCAAACGGGCCAACGGATGCGAAGCCGCACTCGCCGGCCAGCCCTTCACGCGCGCGACGATCGAGGCGGCGGCGCTGGCGCTGGAGGCCGATTTCGCGCCACTAACGGACGTGCGCGGCACGGCCGCCTATCGCCTGCAATCCGCCGCCAACCTGCTGCGCCGCCTGTGGCACCGCGCGCAGGGCGACGCCGTCAGCGTCCTGGATATCGCCCATGGCTGAGCGCGATCCCGTATCGCCGGTCCTCGCCAAACCCTCCAATCCGCACGACAGCGCGGCGCTGCATGTCAGCGGCGCGGCGCGCTATGCCGACGATATTGTCGAGCCGGCCGACATGCTCCATCTCGCCTTAGGCCAGAGCGCGCACGCTCATGCGAAGATTGTCGGCATGGATCTGTCGGCCGTGCGCGCGGCCGACGGCGTTGTCGCGGTCTTCACGGCGCGGGATATCCCCGGCGAAAACAATGTCGGCCCGGTCGCGCATGACGACCGGCTGCTCGCCGATGGCGAGGCGATCAGCATGGGCCAGCCCATCTTCCTCGTCGCCGCAACCAGCCAGATCGCCGCGCGCAAGGCCGCACGTCTCGGGCAAGTTGATTATGATCCGCTGCGTCCGCTGGTTAGTTACGAAGACGCACAGGCGGCGGGATCGCTGATCGAACCCACCCAGCGCATGGCGCGGGGCGATGCTGACACTGCGCTCGCGGCGGCGTTCCACCGCCTATCGGGCGGGTTCGACATGGGCGGGCAGGACCATTTCTATCTGGAGGGCCAGATATCGGTCGCGACGCCGGGCGAGGACGGGCAGATCCATATCCTCTGTTCGACCCAGCACCCCAGCGAAGTGCAGCATCTCGTCGCCCACATGCTCGGCCGGCCGTCGGCCGACATAACGGTGGAGGTGCGCCGCATGGGCGGCGCCTTCGGCGGCAAGGAAACACAGGCCGCCCTGTTCGCCGCCGCCTGCGCGCTGGTGACGGCCAGAACTGGCCGCCCCGCCAAATTCCGCTGTGACCGCGATGACGACATGGTGATGACCGGCAAGCGCCACGATTTCCGCGTCCGCTACGACGTAGGCTTCGACGAGGGCGGCCGCATCACCGCGCTGAAGCTGCACCTGTCTTCGCGCTGCGGCGCGACCGTGGACCTGTCGCCCGCGATCAACGACCGCGCGATGTTCCATGCCGACAATTGCTATTATCTGCCCGATGTCGAGATAATGTCCGAGCGGCTGAAGACCAATATGGTCTCGGCCACGGCATTCCGGGGTTTCGGCGGGCCGCAGGGGATGATCGCGATCGAACGGATCATGGACGATGTCGCCGCGCGCCTCGGGGTCGATCCACTCGATCTGCGCGCCCGCAATCTCTACGGCCCCGGTCGCGACGTGACGCCCTATGCCATGCAGGTCGCGGACAATATCGCGCCCCAGCTGATCGCCCGCCTGCGCGAGACCAGCCGCTATGACGAGCGCTCCGCCGCCGTCGCCGATTTCAACGCGAAGAATGTCATCCTCAAAAAGGGCATCGCGTTGACCCCGGTCAAGTTCGGCATCAGCTTCACCACCACTCATCTCAACCAGGCCGGGGCGCTGCTGCACATCTATGCCGACGGCAGTATCCAGATAAACCATGGCGGCACGGAAATGGGTCAGGGCCTCTATATCAAGGTCGCGCAAGTCGTGGCCGACATATTCGCCGTGCCCGTGAGCCAGGTCCGCATCACGGCGACCCGCACGGACAAGGTGCCCAATACTTCGGCGACGGCCGCATCTTCCGGCGCGGACCTGAACGGCATGGCCGCCTATAACGCTGCGATCGCCATCCGCGACCGGCTGGCCGCCTTCGCCGCGCGCAGCTTCGGCTGCGCGGAAGCCGATGTCCATTTCACGCCGGACGGCGTCATCGTCGGCACAGACCGGCTTGCCTTTGGCGACCTTTGCCGCAAGGCGCATATCGGCCGCATCTCGCTGTCTTCGACCGGCTATTATGCGACCCCGCAGATCGCCTATGACCGCGCCGCGCACAAGGGCCGTCCCTTCTATTATTTCGCCTATGGCGCCGCCGTTTCGGAAGTGGTCGTCGACAGCCTGACCGGAGAACATAAGGTCCTGGCGGTGGACATTCTCCACGATGTCGGCCGCTCGCTCAACCCGGTGATCGATCTTGGCCAGATCGAGGGCGGCTTCCTCCAGGGGCAGGGCTGGCTGACGACTGAGGAGCTGGTGTGGGACGAAAAGGGCCGGCTGCTCACCCATTCGCCCGCCACCTACAAGATCCCGACCGCATCGGACCGCGCGCCGCATTTCACCATTTCACTGTGGGACGGCGAGAATGTCGAACCCACGATCAACCGGTCCAAGGCCGTCGGCGAGCCGCCCTTCATGCTCGCCATCTCGGTCTTTTCCGCGCTCACGCGCGCCGTCGCCGCCACCGCGCCGGACCGGCGCGCGCTCCCGTCGCTCGACGCGCCGGCCACGCCGGAAGCCATATTGCGCGCCATCGCGGCTCATCGGGCGGCATGATCGACTGGCTCGACTGGCTGCGCACGGTGGAGGCACCCGCCGCGCTCGTCAGCATCCTCGCCAGCGAAGGGTCGGCGCCGCGCGGGCCTGGCACGCGGATGCTGGTGACGGCCGACGGCCAGCACGGTACCATTGGCGGCGGCCAGCTGGAATATCGCGCGATCGAACAGGCCCGCGCCATCCTTGACCTACCGCCGGGCAACTGGCGGGTGCAGGACTATCCGCTGGGCCCACTGCTCGGCCAATGCTGCGGCGGGCGCGTGCGGCTGCTGGTCGAACATGTGGACCCGGCCGCGCTCGGCTGGATCGCCGACGCTGGCGAGGAGCGGATGCTGGTGACGACCCTGGCGTCCGACGCGGTTCGGCGGCATGTCGGGGGCGACGCCCTGTGCCAGCCGCTGTCCGCCCGTGGCGACCGCCCGCGCGAGGGCACGGTCATCGCCGAGCGGATCGGCCGGCGGCGCCGGCCGGTCTATCTGTTCGGCGCGGGTCATGTCGGTCAGGCGGTCGCACGCCACGCGCAGGCTCTTCCGCTCCGCCTCGCCTGGTTCGACACCCGCCCGATCTTCGAGACCATCGACGGCGTCGCCATCGTGCCGGAGGATGCCGTCGCGCAATGCGTGGCGGAGGCGCCGGATGACGCGGCCATCATCATCATGACCCACGATCACGGACTGGACTATGCCCTGGCCCACGCCGCGCTGACCCGTCCGCCGCTGGCCTTTGTCGGGCTGATCGGATCGGCGACCAAGCGGGCCCGCTTTCATGTCCGTCTGGAGCGCGACGGCGTGCCGGACCGGTCGCGGGCGCGGCTGCACTGCCCGATCGGCATCGCCGGTATCGACGGCAAGGAACCCGACGTGATCGCCATTGCCACGCTCGCCCAACTGTTGCAGCTGGAGGCGATATGAGCCTCAAGGCCTTTCGCGGCGAAATTCTGTCGGTGGGCGCCGATCCGCGCGATGAGCCGGATGCGGTGCGGCACGATCCCGATGGCACGATCGTGGTCGAGAACGGCATCATCGTCGCGCGTGGCGCTCAGGCCGACATCGCCTGTCGCTTTCCCGATATCCCCATGGAGCCACTGCCCGGCCTCATCGTGCCGGGCTTCATCGACGCGCACGTCCATTATCCGCAGACCGACCGCATCGCCGCCCATGGCGAGCAACTGCTCGACTGGCTCGACCGCCATATCTTCCCCGCCGAAATGGCCTTCGCCGATCGCGCTCATGCCGATGCGGTCGCCGCCTTCTTCCTGGATGAACTGCTGCGCAACGGCACCACCAGCGCGCTCGTCTACCCGACCGTCCATGCCGCCTCGGTCGATGCGCTGTTCGACGCGGCGCTGGACCGGCAAATGCGCATCGTCTCGGGCAAGGTGCTGATGGACCTTGGCCCCGAAGGCCTCAACGATACCGTCGAGACCGGCCGCGCCGACAGCGAGGCGCTGATACGGCGGTGGCGCGGCCGGGGCCGGCTGGGCTATGCGGTGACGCCGCGCTTCGCGCTTGCCTCGAGCGATGCCCAGCTGGCCGATGCTGGCGCCCTGCTTGCCGCCCATCCCGATATATTGATTCACACCCATCTCGCCGAGAATATCCGCGAGTGCGAGGCGGTGGCGGCACGCTTTCCCGAGTCAATCGACTATCTCGACGCCTATGACCGCTTCGGGCTGGTCGGCGGGCGATCCGTCTTCGCCCATGGCATCCTCCTGTCCGACCGCGCCTGCGCCCGCATCGCCCAAAGCGGCGCCGGCATCGCGGTCTGCCCCAGTTCCAACCTGTTCCTGGGATCGGGCTTCTTCGATTTCGCCCGCGTCGACGCGCACCGGGTCCGCCTCGGCCTCGGCACCGACATCGGCGCAGGCACCAGCTTCTCGCTGCTGCATACCGCCGGCCTCGCCTATCAGGCGGCGCTGGCGAAGGGCGCCCCGCTCGATCCGTTCCGCGCGCTGTATCTGGCGACGGCGGGTAGCGCCGCTCTGCTCCATATCGGCGACCGCGTCGGCGCGCTGGCGGAAGGGCAGGAGGCGGATTTCGTCGTGCTGGACAGCGCGTCCACTCCGCTCCTCGCCCGCCGCACCGCCGGCGCCACGCTGTTCGAGCGCCTGTTCGCACTCCAGATATTGGGCGACGACCGCGCCATCGCTCGCACCTACATCATGGGCGAATGCGCGTGGGATCGTGCTAGGGGCAGGCCATGACCGATATCGACGCCTTCATCGCCGGCCTGCCCAAGGCGGAACTCCATCTGCATATCGAAGGCAGCCTGGAGCCTGAACTGATGTTCGCACTGGCGGAGCGCAACGGCGTCGCCATGCCCTACGCGTCGGTCGAGGAGGTGCGCGCTGCCTATGCCTTCTCCAACCTCCAGGATTTCCTCGACATCTATTATGCCGGGGCGGATGTCTTGCGGACGACACGGGACTTCCACGATCTCGCCAGCGCCTATTTCGACCGGGCAGCGGCCGACGGCGTCGTCCATGCCGAAATCATGTTCGATCCGCAGACCCATACCGATCGAGGCATCGCCTTCGCGACCGTGATCGAGGGGCTGCTGTCCGGCTGCGCGGCAGCGGAGGCAAGCCATGGCATCACCAGCCGCCTCATCCTGTCCTTCCTGCGGCATCTGAGCGAGGAAGCGGCCTTCGATACGCTGGCGCAGGCGGAACCCTGGCTGGACCGGATCGCGGCGGTCGGTCTCGATTCGTCCGAGGTCGGCCATCCGCCCCAAAAATTCGCGCGCGTCTTCGCGGCGGCACGGGCGAAGGGGCTCAAGTGCGTGGCCCATGCCGGAGAGGAAGGCCCGCCTGCCTATGTGTATGAAGCGCTCGACCTGCTGCAAGTGGACCGCATCGACCATGGCAATCGCGCGCTGGAGGATGACGCGCTTGTCGAACGGCTGACCCGCGAGGGCATGACGCTGACGGTGTGCCCGCTCTCCAACCTGAAGCTGTGCGTAGTGGGCGAACTCGCCGACCATCCGGTCGACCGGATGCTGTCGGCGGGGCTGAAGGTCACGATCAATTCCGACGATCCCGCCTATTTCGGTGGCTATGTCGCGGACAATTACCGCGCGTTGGCGCTCGCGCGGGGCCTGAACAAGGCGGCGATGGGGCAGATTGCGCGCAACAGCTTTACCGGGTCGTTCCTGCCGGAAGAAGCGGTCATTGCCCATTTGAGCAAGCTCGACGCCTATCTGGCTGCGAACGCCTGACCATATTGCGCCGCTATCTCAAACGTCTCCATCCCGCAGCCAGTGCTCGGTCCTTGGCGGCAGATATTCCGCAATCCGGTCCAGCATCACCTCCGGGTCCTTTTCCACCAGCAGCATCGCGCGGTGCCGGGGCTGCAGGAAGCCCTCCTCGACCACATTGTCTATGAAGCCGCGCAGCCCGCTGTAGAAGCCGTTGACGTCGAGCAGCCCCACCGGCTTTTCATGATAGCCCAGCTGCGACCAGCACCAGGCCTCGAACATTTCCTCGAACGTGCCGATGCCGCCGGGTAAAGTCACGAAGCCGTCCGCCAGATTGGCCATCATCGCCTTGCGCTCGTGCATGGTCTGGACGACGTGCAGCTCGGTGATGCCCTGATGGTCATGCTCCCGCGCGCGCAGCGCCTCGGGAATGACGCCGATCACCTCGCCGCCCGCAGCGCAGGCCGCATCGGCCACCACGCCCATCAGCCCGACGGTGCCCCCGCCATAGACGAGCCCGATGCCGCGCTTCGCCAGCAGCGTGCCGAACTGCTCGGCGGCTTCGCGATAGATTGGCAGGCGGCCGGGAGAAGACCCCAGATAGACGCAGATCCGCATCCGTCAGGCTAGCCGCTCGGGCACGGACAGCGCCTCTTCCAGGATCGCGGCCTTGCTCTCCACCGCTTCCCACGGGAACACGAACCAGCGCTTGTCGCTGTCACGGTCGATCATCTGCGACCAATAATCGACGGCGACCTTCGACCGGCTGTTGTTGAGCAGCACCAGGAAGCGCAGATTTCCATGGTCGCAGCCCGCCTCCGCCAGCAGCCGGCGGATCGTCTCGATCGTGCCGCCGCTATCGTTTATGTCGTCGACGAACAGCAGCTTCGTGCCCGCCGCGCTCTTCTCCGCGACCTTGCCCAGCAGTTCCTCGGCGAAGCCCGGCACCTTGGAACTATGATCGATCGACAGCATCGGCAGTTGCAGCTGGTGCGAGATATAGACCGCCGGCACAAGGCCCCCGCGACCGATGCCGACCACGAAATCGGGCTGCCAGCCGCTGGTCCGCAACATGCCGGCGGATGCGCGACAATCGGCCAGGAAGTCGTCATGCGCGATATAAAAGAGGTCCGGCTCGGCTGTGCTCATCGACGCGAATCCCGTGAAAAATGGAGACAGGTCCGGTTAGCCCGTCTGCATCGCCCCGGCAATCGGGCGTCAAGCCGACGTTTCGGGGGCGGGTTCCATCGAAGCGGGATAGGCGAGCTGTGCAAAGCCGTGCTCGATCTCGGCTAGCAGGATGCTGGCGGCATAGGATGGTGCACGCGCCGTGCTGGTGCAGAGCGCGAGCGTCATCGGGCGCAGCAGCGGATCCGAAATCCGCGTGAAGCTCAGCAGGCCACGCTTCACCTCCGAAATCACGTCGAGCGAGGTCAAGATACCGATGCCCGCGCCCTGTAGCACGAGCGATACGATCATCTGGATATGGTCGGATGTCAGCACCCGATCGGGAACGACGCCGGTCGCTCCTTCCAGCACGGCGACCTGCTGCGCCACGGCGAGGGGGGCGCCAGGCACGATCAAGGCGGAGCCGACGCAGGCGGAAAAGCGCGCCTCGGGCTGGCGGCCGAACGGATGCCCCGCCGGCGTCAGGAAGCCCAGGACCACCTCTGCAAAGGCACGCACCGTCAGGTCGCGCCAGCTCTGGGGTTCGAAGAAGATGCCGAAATCCACCGTTCCTGCCGCGATGGCGCGGCGCACCTCGTCATTTTCCAGCACCTTCACGTCAATCGTGATGCCCGGATAGCGGCTCTGGATCGTGCGGAGTGCGGCGGGCACATAGCCCTTTGCCAGGGCATCGATGATCGCGATGGTCACGTGCCCGCGCTTTAGGCCACGCAGGTCCTCGATCCGGCCGCGCACTTCGGCCAACCCCTTCTGCCAGTTGCCGCCCGCCGCCATCATGATCTCGCCCGCCGCAGTGAGGCGAAGGCCGGACGGCAGGCGCTCGAACAGCGGCATTCCAAGGTCGCTTTCGGCGTTCAATATCTGCCGGTCGATGGCGGAGGCGGAGACGTTCAGTTCCTCCGCGGCCTTCCGGATCGAACCCAGCCGGCCGACCGTCATGAAATAGCGAAGGAAGCGGGAAAAGGCTGGCATAGGGGTCCCTAATTTTTGCAACGCTCTGTCGGATTCATTGCGTTTGAAAGCATCAGGTCAACCCCCTAGCGCGCTGACAAGGCGGGATTGATGGGGAATGGCGTGGGTCGTCATTGGGAAAGCGATGCCCACCGCCCCCCGATCACGCGCCGCTTGCCCCGGATTCTGCCAGTGCGGGACGCATGACGAGAGGGCAATCCGATCCGGAGGGAGCGGGCGAAATTAAGTAGCGGCCCATGCGTTTTTCTTTGCAGTGCCGCAGCTGCAGCATTACGCTGACGCAGTGCAATAATGAAGTGATTGACGAAGCGAGAGGAGCAATGATCGGCTGGAGCCCGCGGACGCAGACAACTGCGCCCGAGCCATGGCTAAAATGGGGGATTGAAGACATGACAGACGTTCATTGCGCAACCGGTTTCGTCGATATTGCACCGCAACATTCCATTCGCAACAAACCTTTGCTGGCGATCGCCGCGGGCTTGCTGGCCTGCACCGCGCTCAGCAGCGTCGCCGCTGCCCTGGAACCCGCTCCTGAGCCGGAGGGCGAGGAAATCGTCGTCACCGGATCGCTCGGCGCATTACCGGTCAAGGATGTCGGCTCGGTCTTCGGCTTCAACAAGACGCTGCTCGAAACGCCCCGGTCCGCCTCGACGGTTTCGAGCGAGCAGATGGAACGCTTCGGCATCACCCAGATCTACGATCTCGTCAGCCAGGTGCCTGGCACCTTCACCTCCTCCTTCTTCGGCACCGGTGGCTCGCTCGACATTCGCGGCACGCCTGGCGAAGTCTATTTCCGCGGCATGTTGCGCCTCGAAAATCCGGGCAACTACCCGACCCCCATCGGCGCGGCCGACCGTATCGACATCGTGCGCGGACCTGCCTCGCCCATCTACGGCCCGTCGAAGATCGGTGGATACATGAACTTCGTGCCGAAGACCGCACGTGCCTCCAACGGCACCTATGCGTCCGAGGCCAAGGGGTTCATCAGCTATGACGGCGGCAGTTGGGACCGCAACGTTCTGAAGGGCAGCATCATCGGCCCCGGCAAGATCGGCGACCATGAGTTCGGCTATGGGCTCTATGCCGAAGTCGAGGATTCGGGCAGCTATTACCGCAACATCAAGAGCAACAACGTCCTGCTGTCGGCCGCGTTCGATACCAACGTCACCGACAGCCTGCGGGTCGAATTCGGCGGCATGTATCAAAAGTTCGACGGCGTGCAGAACAGTGGCTGGAACCGCCTGACCCAGGATCTGATCGACAACGGCACCTATATCACTGGCAATGCCAGCACGGCCGTCGACACCAATGGTGACGGCAAGATTTCGCGCGGCGAGGCTCATGCGGCCAACGGGGGTCTCGGCCTTACCAATTTCGGTTCCTATAATTGCGGCGTCTTCAACGACGGGCCGACCGGCTATACCAATGCCTGCCTCGCCGCGAACTTTCCGGATTGGGCGCTGGTCAACCCCGGCACGACCAAGCTCAGCCGCAAGGATACGCTGACCGGCAAGGGCGACCTGCTGAAGAACACGCAGAAGCTGTTCTATTTCGACCTGATCTGGGAAGGCGAGGACGATCTGGTAATCAAGAACCAGGTCTTTTACGACGGCAGCGACAATCTGAACGAGAACCTCTACGGCTTCTCGCAGTTCATCAAGTCCTATGTGCTTGAAGACAAGATCGTGGTGGCCAAGACCTTTACCACGTCGGCCGCGAAGATATCGGTCCAGGCATCGCCGTCACTGCGACGGACGAGCTTCAAGTTCGGCGACGACTTCAACGCGGAATTCTGGAACCGGCCCGACCTCACTACCGGCTACACCAATGCGTCGACGCGCCTGCTGTCAACTCAGTGCGATTGCGACTATTCGGACTATCTGAAAGGTCACTATACGGATCTGGGCATCGCGGGCCTGGTCAATGTCGATTTCAACTTCGGGCTCGATCTGGTCGGCGGTATCCGCTGGGACAGCGTCCGGGCCAAGTCCTACGGCGTCGTAGCGAAATATGACCCCACCAATCTCTACAATCTCGGCCCGGTGACCAGTGCCACGGGCACGCAGGACGCGATCTCCTGGAACACCAGCATATCCTACCGGACGCCTTTCGGCCTCATTCCGTATTTCACCGCCGCCAGCCAGTCGACGGTCGTGGCGGGCGAAGGCGCAGAGGTGCAGCCCAAGAACATCGTGTCGGGGGGCTTCCTGTCTACGTCCAAGCTGCTGGAGGCCGGCATCAAGGGCGAATTCCTCGATAAGCGCCTCTATACCGCCCTGTCCTTCTACAAGCAGAAGCGGTCCGACGTGGTCGAGGCGTCGCCGCTGACGAACCAGACGATCAAGACCAAGGGCATCGAAGCCGAAATGCGCTGGTCGGTCGACAACCATCTGCTGATCACGGCCAACTACACCCATATGATGGTAGTCAACCAGGCGGCGCTTACGCCGGGTGGCTATTTCAACTATTTCGGCATCGCAGACCTGGTCAATGTGACGGACCCGTCGCTGTTCCTGGGCGGCAGCCAGATCGGCAACCTGTTTCCGACCACCAAGTCGCAGGCGCGCCGACCGGGCATCCCGAAGAATGTCGTATCGGCAACCGCGACCTACGGATTCGACAACGGCTTCGCCATCAACGCGGACGTCAGCCATGTCGACGCGGTCTTTTCCGGCTACAACCAGAAGGTGAAGCTGCCGGACTACTGGCTGCTGAACGTGGGCGCATCCTACACCACCGGGCCGTGGCTGTTCCGGGTCGTGGTGAAGAACGCCAACAACGCGCGCTACTTCCGGGCAGGCGGCCAGGATCTGTTCGGCGCCGACATCGCCCTGCCGCAGGTACCGCGCAACGTGCAGGCGACGGTCAAATATTCGTTCTGATCGCTGCAGGGAGGGGCGCGGTGCGCCCCTCCTGCCTCTTGTCCCGAGGGCCCGACCATGCGCCTTCCCATCCGCGCCGCGATGATCGTCGCTTTCCTCCTGCTGGGTAGCCAGACACAGGCGGGCCTGACGCAATCAGGCCGCGCCGACGCGATCACCGGCTGCCTGCCGGCCCGCCCCTGCGCCAAGCCACTGCCGGTACGCGTCGTCATCGTGACGATGTTCGAAATCGGCAAGGATGAGGGCGACGCCCCCGGCGAGTTCCAGTTGTGGAAGGAACGGCGCGCACTCGGCGTTCGCATTCCGTTTCCGCAGGGCTATCACGACCTCTATTATAATCCGGACAGCCGCATCCTTGGCATGGTGACGGGCATCGGCAACATCCACAGCGCCGCCGCGACGATGGCGCTCGGCCTCGATCCGCGCTTCGACCTTACCCACGCCTATTGGCTGGTCGCGGGCATTGCCGGCATCGACCCGCAGGATGCCTCGATCGGGTCGGCCGCCTGGGCGCGCTATCTGGTTGATGGCGATCTGGCGCATGAGATTGACGCGCGGGAGATCCCGAAGGACTGGAACACGGGCTATTTCCCGCTCCACGGCAAGGGGCCGAACGACAAGAGACCGCCCGTCTTCCAGGGCGAAATGTTCGAGGTCAACGCGGCCCTGCGCGACTGGGCCTATGCGCTCACCAAGGACATCAAGCTGCCCGACGACCCCGGCTTGCAGCAGGCGCGGATACGCTACACCGGCTTTCCCAATGCCCAAAAGCCGCCCTTCGTGCTGAAGGGCGACCAGATGGCGGCGATGACCTTCTGGCACGGCAGGCTCATGACCGACTGGGCCAATAACTGGACCCGCTACTGGACGGAGGGCGAGGGTGAGTTTGTTACCTCCGGCATGGAGGAGACCGGCACCTACCAGTCGATGCTGTTCCTCGACCGCATCGGCAAGGTAGACAAGGACCGCTTCATGGTGCTGCGCGCGGGGAGCAATTACACCATGCCCCCACCCGGCGTCGCCGCGGCCGACAATCTGCTCAGCGAGAATGAAGGCTATTCCGGGATGCGCGCTTCGCTCGAGAGTCTCTATCTGGTCGGATCCAGGGTGATCGACGAGTTGATCGACCATTGGGACCGTTATGAGACCAAGGTGCCGGGTTGAAAATTCGGACGACGCTAGCCCCAAACCCGTTCGGGCCGAGCCTGTCGAAGACCTGTCATTCTTCGAGGAGAAGGGCAGCGCTCCGACAGGATCAGGGCGGACGGACGTTGGAGTGTCGGGTTAGACCATGACCCTCACCGTCATCCGCAATGCCGATGTCCTGGTCACCATGGACGACGCCCGCCGGGAAATCCCGGATGGCGCGATCGCCTTCCGCGACGGCGTCATCGAAGCTGTCGGCACCAGCGATGCGCTCGCGATGCAGATCGCGGCGGCCGATCGCATCATCAACGCCGCCGGCTGCGTCGTCACGCCCGGCCTCGTCAACACGCATCACCATCTCTACCAGACATTGACGCGCGCGCTGCCCGGCGGGTCCAGTGCGTCGCTGTTCGACTGGCTTAAACAGCTCTATCCGATCTGGGCGCGCTATACGCCCGACGACATGTTCGCGGCGACGCAGCTGGGGCTGGCCGAACTGGCGCTGTCGGGCTGTACGCTGACGTCGGATCATCTCTATCTCTTTCCCGACGGGGTCACGCTGGACGATACGATCGCGGCGGCGCAGGCCATCGGCATCCGCTTCCACGCGACGCGCGGGGCGATGAGCGTGGGGGAGAGCGCCGGCGGCCTGCCTCCCGACAGCCTGGTCGAGCGCGAGCCCGCGATCCTGGCGGATGCGATCCGCGTGATCGACCGTTTCCATGATCGGCGCGACGGGGCGATGGTCCGTGTCGGGGTCGCGCCCTGCTCGCCCTTTTCCGTCAGCCGGGAACTGATGCGCGACGCCGCCCTGCTGGCACGCGACAAGGGGGTGATGCTGCACACCCATCTGGCCGAGGATGCCGACGATGTCGCCTTCAGCCTGGAGCGCTTCGGTTGCCGTCCGGGCCAATATGCCGAGGATCTCGGCTGGACCGGGCCGGACGTGTGGCACGCCCATTGCGTCCAGCTCGACGCGCAGGAGATCGCGCTATTCGCGCGTACCGGCACGGGTGTCGCGCACTGCCCCTGTTCCAATTGCCGCCTGGGATCGGGCATCGCACCGGTGCGCGCAATGATCGACGCGGGCGTCGCCATCGGCATCGGCGTCGATGGCTCAGCCTCGAACGACAGAGGCCATCTGCTGAATGAGGCGCGGCAGGCGATGCTGATTCAGCGCGCGCTTCACGGGGCCGGCGCGCTCGACCCGCGCGAAGCCCTGTATCTCGCAACGCGCGGCGGCGCCGCCATACTCGGTCGCATCGATTGCGGATCGAGCGCGCCGGGACAGCGCGCGGACCTCGCGATCTGGGATATCGGCGACATCCCGTCGATCGGCGCCTGGGACAAGGTCGCCGGCCTCGTCCTCGCCCCGCCGGCCGGCGCGCGTGACGTCTTCGTGGAGGGCCGCGCCGTCGTGAGCGACGGCCATCTGGTCCAGGTTCCGCGCGGCGATGTGATCCGCGCGGCCCGACGATCGCTTACCCGACTGATGGAGCTTAGCTGATGCGGAGCTGTATATGACTATTTCATCCCAGCCTCTCACCATCTCTCCCGCCGCCGCCAGCGGTCTGATGACGGCGGAGCAGGCGCGCGACCCGGATTATTTCCCCCGCCTCTCCGTGGCCATCCCGCTTGGCGTCCAGCATGTTCTGGCCATGTTCGTCAGCAACCTGACGCCCGCGATCATAGTCGCGGGCGCGGCGGGCTTCGGTTTCGGGTCGCCCGACCAGACCGAGATGATCTATCTCATCCAGATGGCGATGCTGTTCGCTGGCGTCGCCACGCTGATGCAGACAGTCGGGGTCGGGCCTGTCGGTGCCCGCCTGCCGATCGTGCAGGGGACCAGCTTCGCGTTCCTTCCCATCATGATCCCCATCGTCGCGGGAAAGGGTGTCGGCGCGATGGCGGCACTCACCACCGCCGCGCTGATCGGAGGGCTGTTCCATACCTGCCTCAGCTTCTTCGTCGGCCGCATCCGCTTCGCCCTCCCGCCGATGGTGACGGGACTGGTCGTGCTCATGATCGGCTTGTCGCTGATGCGCGTCGGCGTCCAATATGCGGCCGGCGGCGTCCCGGCGATCGGCACCCCTGCCTATGGCGCTGGGTCGAGCTGGCTGCTTGCGGGCGTGGTCGTGGTGACGACGCTGTTGCTCAGCTTCTACGGCCGGGGCATCTGGTCCACCGCCTCGGTGCTGCTGGGGCTGCTCGCCGGCTATGCCGTGGCCGTCATCATGGGCCGGGTGTCGCTCGACGCGGTCGGGCAGGCAGGCTGGGTCATGCTGCCCATGCCCTTCCATTTCGGCTTCGCCCTGTCGGCCTCGGCGATCCTGGGCTTCTGCATGATGGGCTTCATCTCCGCCATCGAATCGATCGGCAATGTGTCCGCCATCTGCGAGAATACCGCCGGGCGCCCGGCGCAGGATCGCGAACTGATCGGCGCGACCTGCGTCGATGGTGTCGGGACCGCCGTGGCCGCCGTTTTCGGCGCGATGCCCAATACCAGCTTCAGCCAGAATGTCGGCCTTATCGCCATCACCGGGATCATGAGCCGCCATATCGTAACGGTAGGCGCACTGTTCCTGATCGTCTGCGGCCTGCTGCCCAAGATCGGCGCGCTCATCACAACTATCCCCATCGAAGTGCTGGGCGGCGGCGTGATCGTGATGTTCGGAATGGTCGCCGCGGCGGCGACCTCGATCCTGTCGGGTGTCGAGTGGACCCAGCGCAACATGCTGATTTTCGGGGTCGCCCTCTCGGTCAGCATCGGGCTGGAGCTGGAACCGGGATCGGTCGCTCGCCTGCCCGAAACGGCACGGATCGTGCTGACGTCCGGCGTGTTGCCCGCCGCTCTGATCGCTGTGGTGCTGAACCTCGTGGTGCCGGGACGGTCGGGGACCGTCCGCTGATCCCTTATGCCGCCTGTTCGCCCGCCATGCCGCTATCGGTGCCAAAGGCAAGGTAAAGCCAGGACATGAGCCCGTCGATCGCCAGCGGCGACAGCTCCACCCGGCGACGCCCGCCGGCGGGAGGCCCCGACTGGCCGAGCAATATGCCGCGCCGCTCGAGCGCGCCGATATGGCCGAGCGCAGCGGGTGTGGACAGGCGTGCCATCTCCGACAACTGGTCCAATGTCATTGGTCTGCCACCCAGTTCCGCCTGCAGCAGCAACAGCAATATGTCCCAGGCGGGATCGGCGAACAGTCCCTGGCCGAATAGCATGTGTCGGGACCGGCGCGCCTCTATATAGCGGCTGAGCGCCTCCAGCCTGGCATCGTCGGCCAGGATCGCCGGCTCGTCCGCCCGGGCGTGAAAATTGTTCAGGCATCGCTGCAGGGCGATCACCAGGTCGACCGCTTCCTGGTTAGGCAGGTCGCGGTCCGGGGGGATAAGGGCGGTCATGATTATGTTTCCGGTCCAGCTCTATGCCGATGATCGTGAACAGCAGCAGCGGAATGACCCAGACGGTGCTGAGGCCTTCGTAGATGCGGTTCGAAACGGCGGGCAGCAGTATCGTGACGATATGGGTGAGGACGCTCATGAACTGGCAGGCCGCCGCCCAGAGTGGCCAGTAGCTGGCGCTGCGAAGCATCAGCCAGACCAGCGCCACGAACAGCAGCGTATCGACCGCCATCAGCCAGAAGCGCGTTCCGCTCTCCCACGGGCCCGGAGGCTGGGCTACCATGGTCAGCAGAACGCTGCCCAGAAAGACGGCGGCGAAATATCGCCCGTCCCTTCCCCCGAAGCCGGCCGCGAAGAGGCAGGCGAAGAGGCAGAGGGACCAGAAGGAAGCCGCCATCATCCTATTTCCCCAACATGAACGGAGGTCGACAGGTCAAGGCGAATGCGACGGCTTCCGTCCGCTTTCAGGCGACCAGCGTCAGATGCTTCGGCGCTTCGACCGGCGCCGGCGCATCCATGCCCCATGGGCACCCAACGGCGGTCGGTTCGATCTGGCTGCTCTGCAGGCAGCGGGTCAGCAGGGCGGTGGCGCGCACCATCTCGCTGCGGCCTTCGATCAGCTTCGCGGCGCCTTCGTGAATGCGCTGGATGATGCGCTGGGTTTCGCTGGCGGTCATGCCCGAACCCTGCGCGGCGGTCAGGAAGTTGGCCGTCAGCATCGCGGCATCGGACAAAGCGCAATCGAAGCTGCTGAAGGCCTGCGTGGTCTGGTCGGCGACGGCCTGGGTCTTGATCGGATCGAGGTTGAGCACAAGTCATCTCCTTCGCACACGCCGGGAGCGGTGCGTCATTGGCTGGTCATAAGGCGGGAAGGATCAGGCCAGCGCCCTGAAGGCTCCGGCAATCAGCAGCAGCAAGGTGACGACGCCGACTGCGGTCAGGACCGCGGCACGGATCATCGCCAATATGCGGCCATCGACACTCAGTTCATTGGTCGATCCCCCTAGCGGCGGGCCGAAGGAGAGGATGCGGTGGATCAGCTTGCGCCATCCGGTCCGCCGCCCTTCCATGCTCGGCTGCCCTTGGGATGGCGCGGATACCGGGACCGGAACAAGGGGTTTCGGCTGATATATCAAGGGCTGATATGTGCCGATTTGGGCCGACTGGGATTCGCTGTGAAGGAACAGCCGCGCCGCTTCCTGGCGCGAATTGACGTGCAGCTTGCGGAGCGACGTGCGGACGCGCTGATCGACCGTATGCTCCGAAATATGGAGTTTACGGGCGATTTCCTTGGAGTTGAAGCCCTGCGCCACCAGCCGCAGCGCCTGCTTCTCTCCCTCGCTAAGAGCCGGCAAGCTCTCCTGCACTACAATTCCTCCCGCACGACGTTGCGCGCGCATTAATGGCCTTCGTTAAGCACGATGCCAGCGACCCTAGGGCATTCTGGGTTACAATTTGGTCGCCGTGAAGCCCCCAAATTTCGTTACGGCCGACGTGACACGGCCGCTACAGGGTGTTGCGCCCGCGCCGCAGGACGAAAATGCGACTCGATTCGGACCACCAGCCATCAATTTTGTTTGCATATCAATAGCTATTTGTAAATTATATTACTCAAATTCGTAACTTTATTACACGCCCGATGGCAAGCTGCATTTGCTTTGATGACAGCGCGTGACCCGGATGTAGCAAATTCGCCAGGTCTGAGGGCACCGACGCGCAGATCGACATCGGCCGGACAGTCGCGCGGTTGCCACCGCCCCCGCGCTCTGCCAATAGGCGCGACGACGACGATGTTCCGCTGGCGGCGCGTTTCGACGCCGACAGCAACGGAAGGTCCCTGCATGTTCGGCTCGCTCGACCCAGTGCTGCTCGCGCGTATCCAGTTCGGCTTCACCGTCAGCTTTCATTTCATCTTCCCGGCATTCTCGATCGGACTGGCCAGCTATCTGGCGGTGCTGGAGGGGCTGTGGCTTTGGACCGGCAAGCAGCGCTTCATCGACCTGTTCCGCTATTGGGTGAAGATCTTCGCGATCGCCTTCGCCATGGGTGTCGTATCCGGCATCGTCATGTCCTATCAGTTCGGCACCAACTGGTCGGTCTTCTCGGCAAAGGCCGGGCCGGTCATCGGGCCGCTGATGGCCTATGAGGTGCTGACCGCATTCTTCCTGGAGGCCGGCTTCCTGGGAGTCATGCTGTTCGGCATGAAGAAGGTTGGCAAGGGGCTGCATTTCGGCGCGACCTGCATGGTCGCCGTCGGCACCTTCATCTCCGCTTTCTGGATCTTGTCGGTGAACAGCTGGATGCATACTCCGACCGGTTTCGTCATGGACGCGGACGGGCGGTTCCTGCCGGGACCGAGCTGGGCTGCGATCATCTTCAACCCCAGCTTCCCCTACCGGCTGGTCCATACCGTGACCGCCGCCTACCTGACGACGGCGCTGGTCGTCGGCGCGGTCGGCGCCTGGCACTTACTGCGGCGCTCGGAGGATGAGGGCGCGAATGAGCGTGCCCGTACGATGTTCTCCATGGCGATGTGGATGGCGGCGATCGTCGCGCCGATCCAGATCGTCGCTGGCGACGCACATGGCCTCAACACGCTGGACCATCAGCCCGCGAAGGTCATGGCGATGGAGGGCCATTATGACAGCCACCCCGATGGCGCCCCACTGATCCTGTTCGGCATCCCCAACCCGCAAGAAAAGCGGATCGACTATGCGATCGCGATACCCAAATTGTCGTCGCTGATCCTCAAACATGATGCCAACGCCCCACTGGCCGGACTGGACAGCATAGCGGATGATCGCGAGCCGCCGGTGAGCGTACTCTTCTGGTCCTTCAGGCTGATGGTGGGGATCGGCTTTGCCATGCTGGGGCTCGGCTTGTGGAGCCTGCTGGCGCGCGTACGGGGCCGGCTCTACGACTGGCCCTGGCTGCACCGCGCGGCGGTGCTGATGGGGCCTTCCGGCTTCGTCGCGGTGATCGCCGGCTGGATCACCACCGAAGTCGGGCGCCAGCCCTGGACGGTCTACGGGCATCTGCTGACGGCGCAATCCCATTCGCCGCTCGGCGCGCCGGCGGTGGCGGCATCGCTGGCCGCCTTCGTCATCGTCTATTTCGCGGTGTTCGGCTTTGGCACCTGGTATATCCTTCATCTGATGCACCGGCCGGTCGCGGTGGGAGAGAGCGACCCCGCCGAGTTGCCGACACGCGCCGCCGGCATCACGCCTGCCCCCGCGCTGGACGGCGATGCGCAGAAGGAAGGTGCGTAATGGACCTGACCGTCATCTGGGCCTTCATCATCGCCTTCGCGATATTCATGTATGTGGTGATGGACGGGTTCGATCTGGGCATCGGCATCCTCTTCCCCGGCTTCAAGGTCGGCGAAGAGCGCGACCAGGCGATGAATGCCATTGCGCCGGTATGGGACGGCAACGAAACCTGGCTGGTGCTGGGCGGGGGCGGATTGTTCGCGGCCTTCCCGCTTGCCTATGGCGTCATCCTGACCGCGACCTACCCGCTTATCATCGCCATGCTGCTGGGCCTCGTCTTCCGCGGCGTGGCGTTCGAGTTCCGCTGGCGCGATCCCCGGCACCGGCCGCTATGGGACGCGGCATTTAGTCTCGGCTCGATCATCGCCGCCTTCGCCCAGGGGGTGACACTGGGCGCGCTGCTGCAGGGGGTGAAAGTGACGGACGCCGGCCGGACCTGGACCTATGCCGGCGGCTGGCTCGACTGGCTGACGCCGTTCAGCCTGCTTACCGGCGCGGGCGTGCTGGCCGGCTATGCGCTGCTGGGCGCGACCTGGCTGGTGTGGAAAGTCGAAGGCAGCGCGCAGGCGCACGCCCGAAAGATGTCGACCAGAGCGGCCGTGGCGACGCTGGGCGCGATCGGCGCGGTAAGCGCGGCGACGCCGTTTCTGCAGTTCGAATATTGGAAACGCTGGTTCGCCATGCCCGGCCTGATGGCGACCGCGCTGGTGCCGGTCGTCACGGCGATCGTCGCGCTGTCGCTGTTCCGGGCGCTGCGACAGAAGCGCGAAGGCGCACCCTTCCTGCTGTCGCTGGCCTTGTTCGGCCTCTGTTTCGCCGGGCTTGGGATCAGCATCTTCCCCCATATCGTGCCCGACAGCATCACCATCTGGGATGCCGCCGCCCCGGAGAGCAGCCAGCGCTTCATGCTGGCGGGCACCGCCGTCATCATGCCGATCATCCTGATCTATACCGGCTGGGCTTACTGGGTGTTCCGGGGCAAGGTCGGCACCGAGGGTTATCATTGAGGACGGGCCTTTGAGCGCGCCCGGTCCCCTGTGGAAGCGGCTGGCGTGGATGGCCGCAATCTGGACGGCCAGCGTCGCGGCGCTGGGCGCGGTGGCGATGCTGATCCGCCTGTGGCTGCCGCGCTAGGGAAGCTATCCCGCAGCCAGCGCCTCTACATTCGCCACGATTTCTCCTGCCCCGCCCAGTTGCCGCAACCTCTCCCCCACCGCCTGAGCCGCCTGCCTATAGGACGGCTCAGACAGCACCCGCTCGACCGCGGCAGCGAAGACGGCATGGTCGACGCGCTTTTCCGTGGCCCAGCTGTCGATCGGCTGGACGACCTCGCACGCGCCCAGCGAAGCCAGGCGACGGGCATTGCTCTCCCGCTCCGAATTGGTCGGAATGATCACCGCTGGCTTGCCCGCCGCAAGGCCATTGACCATCGACCCGTGACCGCCATGATGGATCATCAGGTCGCAACGCGCGGCCATCGCCGGGCCGGACACGAAATTCGCGAAGTGGATGTTGGGCGGAAAGCTCATGCCTTCGGGCACCGCCTGATAGCCGGTGGTAAGCACGACATCCACGTCGCGGTCGCCCAGCGTGCCGAGCGCCGCCTGCAGGATGATCTCGCTGTCGAATGGCGTCGCCACCGCCGTGCCGCCATAACGGGGATTGCCTGTATAGACCCACACCAGCTTGCGGTCACGTCCGAGCGCATCGAGCCAGTCGGGCAGGCCCGCATCGACCTGCCCGGCGGCCAGCGAGCCCACATGGACGGCACCTGCTTTCGCATCGACCGGATCGGTTTCAGGCGATCCCACAAGGAAAATACGGTCGCCGTCCAATATGTCGGCCGCACGGACGACCGGCGGCAGGCCGTGCTGGGCGGCCACCGCGCTGATGGCATCCGCCGCGCTGGGCAGGCCGGCCGGCCGCTCGCCCTCCCACCACAGGAAGCCGGGACTGTCCGCGAGGAAGTTACCTTGCGTCAGCTGGACCAAGGGAATGGATTCGATCCTGGCGGCAAGGCAGCTGAAAGGACCGAAGCTGTCGATCACCACGTCCGGCCGAAATGCCTGGAACGCCTGCCGAAAGGCATTCGTCAGTGCTTCGAAATAGGGAATATCCGAGTAGAGCAGTCCCATCAGATGCTCGACGTCGAATGCGCGCGCGCCGGCCCGCATATCGAAGGGCGGCTTCTTCGCCGCGATTTCGGGTAGATCGAGCCGCTGAAGACCCATTTCGGCGATCAGCGCACCCGGCCCCTTGGCCGAATTGATGATCGCGACGTCATGGCCCCGATCTCTCAAGCCACGCGCGACCGGGATCAGGCGGCTCGGCAGCCCCAGATCCTCCGAGGACGCCATAGTGAAAACGAACCTGCTCATGCCTGTCCTCGCCCTTCGATCTTTGCGTCATTCGCGCATTGGATGATCGGAAGCTGTTCATGACCGCTATGCTAGCGCATGGCAGCGTCACACCCCCTCGACCATATCGTATCGACCAGTACAAACGCTATCATCTGTAGCGCCGATTGCAACGTCAATCATGATTTGTATCACCCCTGTGGAGCCGTGCAGACGCGTCGGAGCTAGTCGCCGCGCATAGCGGGGTCCTCGTCTTGCCTACGACAAAACAGACCCCGTGGCGTCCGATTGCCGGGTAGGCAAAAGAGAAAGAGCTCAGATGTCCAATCATGACGACGCGCACAACCATGGTCTGGCGCACGACCTTGCACAGATGCGCCAGCTGTCGGGCCAGGCGATCGGGCGGCGGCGGACGTTGCGCCTGCTCCTGGCGGCGAGCGGCGCCGCGGTGATCAGCGCGTGCGGCGGCGAAGGGGAAGGCAGCAGCACCACGACGACCGCGACGCCCACCCCCTCCCCCACCCCGACGCCCACGCCGACACCGACATCGACCGGCACCTGCGTTGCCGACCCGACTGAGACCAACGGCCCCTATCCGGCAGACGGGTCGAACAGTGCGAACGGGTCGGTCGTGAACGCTGGACGACAGCGGCATCGTACGCACCGACATACGGCCGAGCTTCGGGGCGTTCAGCGGCACGGCGGAAGGCGTCTACATGACGCTCACCATCACCGTGGTGAACGTCAACGGCAGCTGCGCGCCGCTCGCCGGATACGCCGTCTATCTATGGCACTGCACGCGTGAGGGGCTCTATTCGCTCTACACCGTGCTCAGCCAGAATTACCTGCGCGGCGTGGGCGTGACCGACGCCAACGGGCAGGTGACCTTCACCAGCATCTTCCCGGGCTGCTATTCGGGCCGCTACCTGCATATTCATTTCGAGGTCTATCCCAGCCTGACGCTGGCGAGCACTTATGCCAACCGCCTGCTGACATCGCAGTTCGCGATGCCGACCGCCGCCAGCGCCAGCGCCAGCGTCTACGCGACCACCGCCTACGCCAGCAGCAACAGCAATTTCGCCGCCATCACGACCGCCATCGACAACGTGTTCGGTGACAACACGACCGCGCAGATTGCCGCGATGACGCCGACGATGACGGGCGACATCACCAACGGCTATACAGGTGCGGTTACAGTGGGGCTGGCGCTATAGCGGGCGTATGCGTCATTGACTGTTTTTCTTGGCCCGGTGCGCCGCCAGCAGGCCGTCCAGCTCGGCAATGCGCAGCCGTTCGGGCGTGTCCTTTGCCAGCCCCTTCAGGCGGCATTCGGCCCATAGCTTGCGCCGCTCGGATTCCAGGGCTTTGAGGTAGAGGTCGGCCATTCTCT
>JBEVME010000131.1:0-66887 GCA_040508785.1 Sphingobium sp. | reverse complement strand
CCCTATCGACCGACGCGATGACCAATTTGCGCTTCTTCCACTGTTCGTCTCGGCGCACAAAAAAATCTTCGCCAAAAACCTCGAAGTCAAATCCGCATCTGATGTAAAAATCGTTCTGTAACTGGGGAATGGTTGCCCCAGGCGCAATTATGAGAATTCGGGCCGAAGGATCTTGGCGGATGTAGCGTGCGGTCAAATTCATCGTGACAAACTGTTTTCCCGTCCCGGTGGGATCAGCCAAGACACAGTTGCAATCGTTATCCCAGATTCTTTCGACCATTCGCGTTTGATGAGGCAGGTCGTCAATGTCGAACTCGCCAACAAAGCCGGTGAACCTGCTTGCAGAAACAAGCGCATTGGCGGCATCTCGCAGTATTAATCCCTTTGAAGAATCGGTGCTGGAAGGGATACGAGCGCGAGGCATTACTGTTGCTCCCCCGCCTGACTTCCATCGTCGGACGTGCTAAAACGCAAACATTGCGCCTCAAATTTTTGGATTTCGGCCAGCGAATATCGAACGGCAGTGCCGAACTTGGCATACGGTATTCCGGCTCCTTTCAAGCGCTGAGCCTGAAGCCACTTTTTTGACAAAGCCAAGCGTTCTGCAGTTTGGCTCTCAGTCAACCATACTTGTCCGCCGAGGGGTTGAAAAATATCAGGATTGTTGCTCATGATCACTGTTTACAACGGCCACTTACACTGCCCGCTGATCTCTGCTACCTGGAACCAAATTTTGAACGGTTCGAGTGAAGATAGCATCCTTGAGGGCCAAACTACCCACTCAGGCAGAACGTCATTCCTATTGGTTGGAATAAAGGTTATCAAAAATGAACTCCGCTCGCACCGCGAACCGAAAGCGATCCCGTAAAGCGAATCAAGCCGGCCTGCGGAAGGTTCGAGCGGTAAGCACTTGGAGAGCCTCAACGACCGATGAAATAGAGTGGGATAATGGGGCAGAATTGGTGCGAAAAGTCGTCCGTGGAGCCCCGGATCGGAAAGAAGCTGGCTCTCCTTACGAGAACCGCGACAACGCGTATAAGAGGGAAGCCTACAAGCTAATTAATGCGTTTCTAAAACGAAAAAACGGTTCGGTCATTAAACGAATTGTCCAAAAAATAGAGGGTATTGAGCCTAAATCCCCCACGTTTGAGCAAAACCCTTTTTTTTGGGGTCTACTCGCGATTGATCCATACAAGGATTTTCTCAATCAAAAGCGATTGTATCGATTTTCTCGACATCTCTTATACGCCGCGCGTCATGAGATTGATCCAGAGCTACTGACAGGTTTCATACATCAGTGTGGCCATCCTGATGACGTGTGTGAAAAAGCCAACAATGGGACCATTGAGCCATGGTACCCTGATTATAAGCATCGGCGAGAAAGTTTCGCCCACCATCCGTTAGCCGCAGTCTGAGTCGTTTTAAGCAAATCCGACGCCGGCAAATAATATGCAGGGCGCTACCATTTACCTTAGCATCCCCTCACCTACCCAATAAGGTGATTTCCAGGTGATTGCTACAAGTGTTTTTGCTGGCCGTTTCCCCCATGGGATTTTGAATATTTTCCTTATTTTTCAGTATGGAGCGGGTAGCGGGGATCGAACCCGCATCACAAGCTTGGAAGGCTAGTGCTCTACCATTGAGCTATACCCGCAACGCCTGGCCCCGGCCGCACTGCTTGTCGGCAGCATAGGGTGTCCAGAAGTCTATGGCGGGGCGATAAGCGAGCGCTCAATGCCAGTCAACCTAGATGCCGATACCGGGAGCGACACCAACAGACCCGTTGACTACCGTGCAAGCCCGGCGTGCCCTGCCGCAGGACAGAAATGGTGCGGTCGAGAAGACTCGAACTTCCACGGCCTTTCGGCCACAACGACCTCAACGTTGCGCGTCTACCAGTTCCGCCACGACCGCACATTTCAAGGGGAACCGGCTAGCCGGACCCTGGTAGGCGCCGGCCATTAGCAAAGGGATTGACCCCATGCAACAACCGATCGCCCCGCGCGTTGTGAAGCGGGTTCCGGGACTGGGACGGACGCGCAAAGAGAGGCCTATGTCCACGCGATTCTGGCTTGCCAGCAGTGGTGTCGTCGCCGGTGCGATCGTCGCGGGCCTTTCGCTCGGCGCCTATGCCGTCAGCCCGCCTCGATCCGCATGGGCAGACGATGCGGCCGCGACGCTGGATGTCGCCGTCGGCGCGGTCGGCTCCAGCGGCGTGGACGACCGGCCTTCCATCCATGTCGTCCATTGCAAGGGCTGCGGCCCGACGCTGGCCGAGCGGCAGCGCGCGGCCGATCTAGCCGGCCTGGACCTCGACAGCATGATCAGCGAAACGCGCGATCCGGTGGTGCTCGACTATGCGGCGCAGGACAAAGCAGCGCTGATCGAACCCGCGCCGCCTCCGCCCAGCCGGCTGCCGCCCATGGCCGAACGTCTGGCGGCGGCGAACGCGCCGGCACCGCCGCCCCAGTTCAGGCAGACCGTTCCCATCGGAGCCGTCATCCAGCCGATCGCGGTGACAACGGCGCCGGCGCCCTGACGCTTATTCGGCGGCGACAGTCTCGGCCGGCGCGTCGCTCAGCGGATTCTCCAGACGGCTGATCATCTCCTTGGGGCAGACCTGCCAGAAATAGCGGCGCCAGCGGTCCCAGTCCTCCAGGATCGTGTTCGACCATTTGCTGTCGGTCATGACCGCATGTTCGGCGATCAGCGCGCGCAAGACCGTTTCCCAATGCGCGCTTTCGAGCCGCTGCCAGACGATGCTTTCCGGGTTCGCGCGTGACGGGAAGCTTCCATCCTCGTCCAGGATGAAGGCCATGCCGCCAGTCATGCCTGCGCCGAAATTGGCGCCGGTCTTGCCCAGGATGACGGCCGTTCCGCCGGTCATATATTCGCAGCCATTGGCACCGCAGCCCTCCACGACGACCCTCGCGCCCGAATTGCGGACCGCGAAGCGTTCACCGGCCTGGCCAGCGGCGAACAGCCGCCCGCTGGTTGCGCCATAGAGGACGGTGTTGCCGATGATCGTATTGTCCTTCGACGACAGCGGCGAGGAGACGGTGGTGCGCACGGCGATGACGCCGCCCGACAGGCCCTTGCCCACATAGTCGTTGGCGTCGCCGAACACTTCGAGCGTGATGCCCTTGCACAGGAAGGCGCCGAGCGATTGGCCCGCGCTGCCGCGCAGCCGGACGGTCAGATGCCCGTCGGCCAGGGTCGACATGCCGAACCGTTCGGTCACCGCCGCAGACAGCCGGGTGCCGACCGCGCGGTGCGTATTGCGCACGGTGTAGGTGAGCTGCATCTTCTCGCCGCGTTCGAACACGGCGCGCGCATCCTTCATCATCTGCGCATCCAGGCTGTCGGGCACGGCGTTGCGCCCTTCCAGGCTGAAGCGGCGCTGATTGTCGGGCGCGTCGACCTTGGCGAGGATGGGGTTAAGGTCGAGGTCGTCGAGATGCTCGGCACCCCGATTGACCTGCTTCAGCAGCTCGGTCCGGCCGATCACCTCGTCCAGGCTGCGATAACCCAGCCGTGCCAGCACCTCGCGCACCTCCTCGGCGATGAAGGTCATCAGGTTGATGACCTTCTCCGGGGTGCCGACGAACTTCTCGCGCAGCTTCTCGTCCTGAACGCATACGCCCACCGGGCAGGTATTGCTGTGGCACTGGCGCACCATGATGCAACCCATGGCGACCAGGCTGAGGGTGCCGATGCCGAACTCTTCCGCGCCCAGGATGGCGGCGATCACGATGTCGCGCCCGGTCTTGAGGCCCCCGTCGGTGCGCAGCTTCACGCGGTGACGCAGGCCGTTGAGGGTCAGCACCTGATTGGTTTCGGACAGGCCCATTTCCCAGGGGGTACCGGCATATTTGATCGAGGTCTGGGGCGACGCGCCCGTGCCGCCGACATGCCCGGCGACAAGGATGACGTCGGCATGGGCCTTGGCCACGCCGGCCGCGACCGTGCCGATGCCCGCCTGGCTAACCAGCTTCACGCAGACCCGCGCCCGCGGGTTGATCTGCTTGCAGTCGTAGATGAGCTGGGCGAGATCCTCGATCGAATAGATGTCGTGATGCGGCGGCGGCGAGATCAGCATCACGCCGGGCGTCGAATGACGCAGCTTGGCGATGAATTCGGTCACCTTGAAGCCAGGGAGCTGGCCGCCCTCGCCGGGCTTGGCGCCCTGCGCGACCTTGATCTCGATTTCCTCGGCAGAGCCCAGATATTCGGCGTGGACGCCAAAGCGGCCGGATGCGATCTGCTTGATCACCGAATTGGCATTGTCGCCATTTTCATAGGGCTTGAAGCGCTTGGCATCCTCGCCACCTTCGCCCGATACCGCCTTGGCGCCGATGCGGTTCATGGCGATCGCCAGCGTCTCGTGCGCTTCGGGGGACAGGGCGCCAAGCGACATGCCTGGGGTCACAAAGCGCTTGCGGATCTCGGTGGTGGCTTCCACCTCGTCGATGGGTACGGCTTCGCGGGCGAAGTTGAATTCCATCAGGTCGCGCAGATAGACCGGCGGCAGGTCGCGCACGCCGCGCGAGAATTGCAGATAGGTCGAATAGCTGTCGGTCGCGACCGCCGTCTGCAGCAGGTGCATCAACTGCGCGGAATAGGCGTGGCTTTCCCCGCCGTTGCGCTGGCGGTAGAAGCCGCCGATCGGCAGGCGCACGACCGCGCTGTCATAGGCGGCTTCGTGCCGCAGCTTGGCCGAATAGTGGAGCGAGGCATAGCCTTCGCCCGATATCTTTGCCGGCATACCGGGAAACAGATCGTTCACCAGCGCGCGCGACAGGCCCACCGCTTCGAAATTATAGCCGCCGCGATAGCTGCTGATGACCGCGATGCCCATCTTGGACATGATCTTGAGCAGGCCTTCGTTGATCGCCACGCGATAGCGTTCGAGACAGGCGTCTAGTGCGATGTCGCCGAACAGGCCGCGCGCATGGCGATCGGCGATGCAGGCTTCGGCCAGATAGGCGTTCACCGTGGTCGCACCGACGCCGATCAGCACCGCGAAATAATGGGTGTCCAGCGCCTCGGCGCAGCGCACATTGATCGACGCGTAGGAACGCAGCCCCTTGCGCACCAGATGTGTATGCACCGCAGCCGCCGCCAGCACGCCGGCGATGGCGATGCGGTCGGGACCGATATGCTCGTCCGTCAGGAACAGTTCCGTCCGCCCCTCGCGTACGGCCTGTTCGGCCTCCTCGCGGATGCGGGCGATGGCGGCGCGCAGCTGTTCCTGCCCGTGATCAGCCGGGAATGTGCAGTCGATTTCCGCGACGGCGGCGCCAAAATGCGCCTTCAGCCGCGCCCATTCGGCACTGACGAGAACGGGCGATTCCAGCACTAGCACATGGCTGTTCTGCGCGTCCTGCTCCAATATGTTGTGCAGGTTTGAAAAGCGCGTCTTCAGGCTCATCACATGCCGTTCGCGCAAGCTGTCGATCGGCGGGTTGGTGACCTGGCTGAAATTCTGGCGGAAGAAATGGCTGATCGTGCGCGGCTTGTCGGAGATGACGGCCAGCGGCGTGTCGTCGCCCATCGATCCGACGGCTTCCTTGGCATCCTCGACCATGGGGCTCAGGATCAGCTCCATATCCTCCAGCGTCAGGTTGGCGGCAACCTGGCGGCGGGTCAGCTCCGCCTTGTCCCAGTCGGGCAGGGCGCTGGGCGCGTCGCCCAGGTCTGCGATCGACATGAAGTCCTTGATCAGATCGCCATAGGGCCGCTCGCCCGCGATGCGGTCCTTGATCGCGCGGTCGTCGTACAGTTCGCCTTCCAGCAGATCGATGGCGATCATCTGCCCCGGACCCATGCGCCCCTTTTTGACGATAGTGGTTTCCGGCACCACGACCATCCCGGTTTCCGATCCGACGATCAGCAGGTTGTCGCCGGTCAGCGTATAGCGAAGCGGGCGCAGCGCATTGCGATCGACGCCGGCGACGACCCAGCGCCCGTCGGTCATCGCGAGCGCGGCGGGGCCGTCCCACGGCTCCATCACGGAGGCGAGATATTCATACATGTCGAGGTGCGGCTTGGGTGTTTCGCCGCCCGCCTGCCACGCTTCGGGCACCAGCATCAGCTTGGCGGTCGGCGCGTCGCGGCCCGAACGGCAGATCGCCTCGAACACGGCGTCGAGCGCGGCGGTGTCGGACGCGCCAGCCGGGATCACCGGCTTGATGTCTTCCGACTGCTCGCCAAAGGCGAGGCTGGCCATCTTGATCTCGTGGCTCTTCATCCAGTTCTTGTTGCCGCGGATCGTGTTGATCTCGCCATTATGGGCCAGCGTGCGGAACGGCTGGGCCAGCCACCATTGCGGGAAGGTGTTGGTGGAATAGCGCTGGTGGAAGATCGCGACGCGGCTCTCGAACCGCTCGTCCTGCAGATCGGGATAGAAGACCGACAGCGATTCCGCGAGGAACAGCCCCTTGTAGATGATCGAGCGGCAGGACAGCGAGCAGATGTAGAAATCGTTGATCTGCGCGGCGACGACCTTTTTCTCGATCCGGCGGCGGATGAGGTAGAGGTCCTTTTCGAATTCGCCGACGTCACGCGCTTCGGGCATCGGCCCGGCGATCATGATCTGCTCGATCTCGGGCCGGGTGCGCTGCGCCTTCTCGCCGATGACCGACACGTCGACCGGCACCTGGCGCCAACCATAGATGGTGTAGCCCGCGTCGATGATCTCGCTCTCGACGATGGTGCGGCAGGTTTCCTGCGCGCTGAGGTCCGTGCGCGGCAGAAAGATCATGCCGACCGCAAGGCGGTTGGGCAGGGGCTTGTGGCCCGAATCGGCGATTGCATCGTCGAAAAAACGGACCGGCAGGTCGACATGGATGCCCGCACCGTCGCCCGTCTTGCCGTCCGCGTCGACAGCGCCGCGATGCCACACGGCCTTCAGCGCATCGATCGCGCTGGCGACGACGCGGCGGCTGGCGCGGCCATCGGTTGCGGCGACGAGGCCCACGCCACAGGCATCTCCCTCGAGGTCGGGATGATACATGCCGACTTCGGCAATCCGGGCCCGCTCTTCGGGGCTGGCCATGAACGGAGTATCGGACATCGGGGCCTCCTCGGCAAAATCCGTCGTGTCGAGCCGTTCGTCTGGCTCGAGACGTGCTTGTTCAATCCTTGTGTCACCCGTTCCGCGCAAACGACCGAACGGGTGAGGGTAGCTGCCCTGACTAGGCCGCTACCCGCTCGCCTGCGCCGGCCTTCGCCTTGGCGCGCAGATATTTGTGCATATGCTCGGTTACGTCCCGCCCGTCGCGGATGGCCCACACCACCAGCGATGCGCCACGCACGATGTCGCCGGCGGCGAATACACCGTCCATGCTCGTCATCATCGACTTGTGGTCGACGCGCAGCGTGCCCCAGCGGGTGACGGACAGGTCCTCCGCGCCGAACAGCTTGGGCAGGTCTTCAGGATCATAGCCCAGCGCCTTGATGACGAGGTCCGCATCCATCGTGACTTCGCTGCCCGGATCGGGTTCGGGCGCGCGGCGGCCCGACGCGTCGGGCTGGCCGAGGCGCATCTTCGTCACCTTGACGCCGGTCACGCCCTCGGTGCCCTCGAAAGCGATGGGGGCCGAGAGCCACACGAACTCGACGCCTTCCTCCTCGGCATTGGCGACTTCGCGCTGCGATCCGGGCATATTCTCCCGGTCGCGCCGGTAGAGGCACTGGACCGACGTCGCGCCCTGGCGCACTGCGGTTCGGACGCAATCCATGGCGGTGTCGCCGCCGCCGATGACGATCACCTTCTTGCCCGCTGCGTGCAGCGATCCGTCCGCATGTTCGGGCACGGTGTCGCCGAAATTGGCGCGGTTGGACGCGAACAGGAAGTCGAGTGCCTTGACCACGCCGGGCGCGCCGACGCCGGGCGCCTTGATGTCGCGCGGCTTGTAGACGCCGGTGGCGATCAGGATGGCGTCATGCTTTTCGCGCAGTTGTTCCAGCGTCGCGTCGCGGCCGACCTCGAAACTTTCGTGGAACACGATGCCGCCGTCCTTCAGCCGCTGGACGCGGCGCATGACCACTTCCTTTTCAAGCTTGAAGCCCGGGATGCCATAGGTCAGCAGCCCGCCGGCCCGATCATGCCGGTCGTAGACATGCACCTCATGCCCGGCTGCGCGCAGATACTCCGCCGTCGTGAGGCCTGCGGGACCTGCACCGATGATGCCCACCGACTGGCCGGTAGGCGCGCCTGGCACGAGCGGCTCCACCCAGCCTTCCTTCCAGGCGGTGTCGGTGATGAATTTCTCCACGCTGCCGATGGTGACGGCACCGTGGCCGGAAAATTCGATGACGCAATTGCCTTCGCACAGCCGGTCCTGCGGACAGATGCGACCGCAGATTTCCGGCATCGTGCTGGTCAGGTTCGACAACTCATAGGCTTCGCGCAGGCGCCCTTCCGCCGTCAGGCGCAGCCAGTCGGGAATATGATTGTGCAGCGGGCAATGAGTCGAGCAATAGGGCACGCCACATTGCGAACATCGCGCCGACTGTTCCTCCGCCTTTTCCAGGAGGAAGGTTCGGCTGATTTCAAGAAAATCGTCCGCTCGGTCATCCGCCGTGCGCTTTTCGGGATAGGCCTGACCTGTCCCAACGAATTTCAGCATCGGATTGTCGCCCATGGACCGCCT
Source organism: Sphingobium sp. (assembly GCA_040508785.1). Lineage (GTDB taxonomy): Bacteria > Pseudomonadota > Alphaproteobacteria > Sphingomonadales > Sphingomonadaceae > Sphingobium. The sequence goes on along the minus strand of JBEVME010000131.1, from coordinate 58,230 downwards.
CTGTCATGTTGCAGCTGCTCACATATCAGAAAAACCCGCGGAGTCACGCGGTTTTCGATCAATAAGACAATAATACTGTCTTAATCTCATGGCATTTATGGGGCGGTTTGGCTAAATATGTAATATTCTTACGGATATTAGTCTCAAATCGGACCTATCTGAGGCTAAGCCATAGGAGCGCGGCGGTTCCGGCTATGATTCGATACCAGGCAAACGGCGCGAATCCGTGGCGGGACACGATGCCGACGAACCATCGGATGACGAGCAACGCTACCAGAAAGGAAACGACGAGTCCCAGCGCGATGCTGCCCCAGCCAATGGCTGCACTGGTCACCAGATCCCCCTTCTTGACCAGTTCCAGCGTCGTTGCGCCCAGCATGGTCGGAATTGCGAGGAAGAAGCTGAACTCCGCAGCCGTCCGTCGTTCGACGCCCAGCGCCAGAGCGCCCATGATCGTCGCGCCCGACCGGCTGACGCCGGGGATCATCGAAATGCACTGAATGAAGCCGACGCCCAGCGCCTGGACTGCGGGAATATCGGCGATGCCGCGAAAACGCTCCGCCTTGACCAGCCGTTCGATCGCCAGGATCGCCACGCCGCCGACGATCAGCGCCCAGGCCACGACCTTCGGCGCGCCGAGCAGCATCTCGATCTGGTCGTGCAGGGCGAGCCCGATCACGACAGAGGGGATGAATGCGAGCAGCAGATTGCGCAGGAAGCGCCAGCTGGTCGGTTCGCGCCGGATCAGTCCCATCGCCACGGCCCAGAAAGTCCGCCAGTAGAGTACGACTACGGCCAGGATCGCGCCGAGCTGGATCACGACGTTGAACATCGCCCAGGTCGCCGAATCATAGCCGAGCAGTTCGCTCGCCAGGATCAGGTGGCCGGTGGAGGAGACCGGCAGAAACTCGGTCAGCCCTTCGACAATGCCCAGCAGGATGACGGTGAGGATATGGTCCATGTCGATCAAGACGCTTCTTCTAATCGGTTAGGGCAATTTGCACGGCCCTGCGATGATGGGCGCCAGCGGTTTTGGGAGCGTCGGACTATGCCTGCGCGCGCCCGGCAAACCGGCCATGCTTGCGATAGCGCACCAGCCAGCTTTCGGCGACCGCGGCCATTGGCGTGGGTGCGATGCCCAGCGCAGCCAGCCCGTCCGCTCCCGCGCTGACGACGTTGTCGCGGCCCAGCATGGCGAGCTGGTCGCGAGTGATCGGGCCGCCTGGCAGGAGGGCGATGATCGATGCGACCGCCGCCGGCACGGGCACGAAGCTGCGGTTCCGGCCGATGACGCCGGCGATCCACTGGTTCAGCTCCAGCATGGTCACGGTCTGCGGCCCGCCCAGCTCGAACGTCCTGCCGCCGAACGTTGCCGGATCGGCCAGCGCATTGGTGATCGCATGAGCTACGTCGTTCACATAGACCGGCTGGAATTTCGCTGCCGCGCCGATAACGGGCACGACTGATGCCATGCAGATGATGTCGGCAAAGCGGTTGATGAACTGGTCTTCGGGACCAAAGACGATGGACGGGCGGACAATCGTGGCGGCGGGGAAGGCGGCCCTCACAGCCGCCTCGCCAGCCGCCTTCGACCGGCCATAGGCCGACGGGCTTTCAGGGTCGGCACCGATCGCCGAAACTTGGACCAGAGCGCCTACGCCGGCGGCTGCGGCCGCACTGGCCACCGTTTCGGCGCCCCGGCGGTGCAGCCCGTCAAAGTCGCCGGTCAGCACACCGACCAGGTTCACGACCGCGTCGCTGCCCGCGACGGCCCGCGCCACGCTGTCGGGCTTCCTGATGTCGGCCGCGACGAACTGGCTCTGCCCAAGGCCGCCGAGCGGTTTCACGCGGATGGCGGTGGCAAGATCGCGCTGGGCGCCGCGCACGCGGGCGCCGCGCGCCATCAGCGCCTGGGCGACGTGCCGGCCCAGAAAGCCGCCGCCGCCGAAGATCGTAACAAGCTTGTCCTTCATCGCCGGTTCCATCTTGAGCAAGTCCCATGCTTAGCGAGAGTCGTTCCTGTCTACTCCGGTGGCGACAAGTCTTGCCTCTGTCAAACCCAGCCCTGCAGGCTCGCGATCATCCAGAGGCCAAGCGCCAGGAAGAGCAGCGCCGCGCCCACCCGCAATGCGCGCATCGGCACGCTCTTCGCCAGCAAGTCGCCGAACAGCACGGCGGGCACGTTGGCGATCATCATGCCCAGCGTCGTGCCGGCGGTGACGGCGAACACATTGTCGAAGCGCGCGCCCAGCGCCACTGTCGCAACCTGGGTCTTGTCGCCCATCTCCACCAGGAAGAAGGCGACCAAAGTCGTCACGAACACTCCCGCGCCCGACGGGGCCTTCAGCGGTGCGTCCTCGTCGATCTTGTCCGGCACCAGCGTCCAGGCGGCCATGGCGATGAACGAGAGCGCGACGGCGTAGCGGAACCAGGGCTCAGTCAATATGCCCGCGATGGAATGGCCAAGCAGCGCGGCGAGGAAATGATTGGCGAGCGTTGCCACCAATATGCCGGCGATGATCGGCATCGGCCGGCGAAACCGGGTGGCGAGCAGCATTGCCAGCAACTGCGTCTTGTCGCCCATCTCCGCGAGGGCGACGAGTGCGGTGGAGGTGAGTATGGCTTCCATGGACATGCTTCCGAGGCCGGGCAGAGGACAGGACGCAATGCCACCGTTTCCCTCCGCCCGGCCGACGAACAGGATACGATGCCATTGGTCTCGCCCGATGCGGAACGGCGCAGATGCGCCGTCCGATCCCGCCCGCCACGGCCTCTCGGCCAATTATGTTGACGAACGGTCCGTTCTTGTCGGGAACGGCTGGCTACTCCCCAGATGACGCGCTAGCCTCTAGCAGGGCAGCAGGGGATAGCAAGCCGATGGCCGACAACAAGACGATGGAGACGGCCGCAGACGTCGGCGCCTTTCTGGCACAGGTGCAACCGGCCGAGCGCGGATCCGACGGCGCGATCGTCGCGGACATCATGGGACGCCTGTCGGGCGAGCAGGCGCGGATGTGGGGGCCGACCATCATCGGCTTCGGCAGCTATCATTATCGATACGACAGTGGCCGGGAGGGCGACATGTGTCGCATCGGCTTTTCGCCGCGCAAGGCCGACCTGGTCTTCTACCTTGCGGGGCTGGAGGATGCCGATTTCGCCCCGCTGGGCAAATATCGGCGGGGCAAGGGCTGCCTGTATGTGAAGCGGCTTTCGGATGTCGATTTGGACGTCCTGGAAGGGCTGATCGTCAAAAGCATCGACCATATGGACAGGAGTTATCCGCGATGAGGCGCATGTTCCTGCTGGCCGCGCTGGCGATTGCCGAACCCGCGCGAGCACAGTTGGAGGATGCGACGATCGTCTCCCTCTCGGCCGATCTGGCGAGCGGCCGGACGACGAGCGAAAAGGCGGTAAAAGTCTATCTGAAGCGGATCGCCGCGATGGACCGCAAGGGACCGAGGCTCAACAGCATCATCACGCTGAACGCCCATGCTGTGGCGGAGGCGAAGATGCGGGATGCCGAGCGGCGCGCCGGGAAAATTCGCGGGCCACTTCATGGCGTGCCGATCCTGCTGAAGGACAATATCGAGGCGGCGGGTATGCCCACGACAGCCGGATCGCTGGCGCTCGCGAAGAATGATCCGGGCCGCGATTCGCCGGTGGCGGCATCGCTCAAAGCGAAGGGCGCGATTATCCTGGGCAAGACCAATCTCAGCGAGTGGGCCAATTTCCGTTCGGAACGCGCGATGAGCGGCTGGAGCGGAATTGGAGGCCTGACGCGCAATCCCTATGCGCTCGATCGCACGACGTGCGGGTCGTCGAGCGGGTCGGGCGCAGCGGTCGCCGCCGGTTTTGCGCCCGCCGCGATCGGCAGCGAAACCAACGGATCGGTGATCTGCCCGTCGTCGATGATGGCGCTGGTGGGGCTGAAACCCACCATCGGGCTGGTGCCCCGAACCCATATCGTGCCGATCAGCCACAGCCAGGACACGGCCGGGCCGATGGCGCACAGCGTACGCGACGTCGCCATACTGCTGTCGGTGCTGGTGACGAGTGATCCGGGCGACCCGACCACGGCGGACGCCATGCGCCATGCCACGGACTATGCCGCCGCGCTGAACGCCGCCACCGTCAGGAAAATGCGCATCGGCGTGATCCGCGGCGGAGCCCAGCCCGAACTGCTTGCGCGTTTCGAGACTGCTCTTGCGGTGCTGAAGAGCGTCGGCGCGACTTTGGTGGAGGTCAAGAAGCCGCCGATGGATGGCATGGGCGACGCGAGCTACGACGTGCTCAAATATGAGTTCAAGGCCGATCTCGATGCCTATCTGGCAACGACCAAGCCCGATCAGGTGCCGACAAGGACATTGGAAAGCCTGATAGCCTTCAACGACGCGAACTGGGCGACAGAGATGCCGCTGTTCGGCCAGGACATATTTGCCATGGCGCAGGCGAAGAAGGACCTGACCGACCCCGCCTACAAAGCGGCGCGCGAACGATCACTTCGGCTGGCGGGCAAGGAAGGGATCGACGCGATGCTCGCGGCCGACAAGCTCGATCTGCTCGTGATGATCAGCTACGGCCCGGCCTGGATCGCCGATACCGTCTGGGGCGATCAATATGAGGGGCCGAGCGGATCGACGGGACCGGCCGCGATCGCCGGCTATCCGCATCTGACCGTGCCGATGGGCGCGGTGAGGGGGTTGCCGGTAGGGTTGAGCTTCATCGCGGGCGCCTATGCCGAACAAGCCGTGTTGAACGCCGGGCTTGCCTATGAGCAGGCGGCAGGCATCGGGTTGAAGCCGGACTTTCGCGCGACCGTGGATGCCGGGAACGAGCTTGAAGGCGCGCACTGATCCGCTTCTGTCGCGAACGGAGGATATGTGAAGCTCAGGGTTCGCCCACGCCGTCCTGCATACGGCGTTCGGCAAACCATTGGGCCAGCATCTTGGCGGTGCAGCCGGTAAAGCCGTTGCTGCCGATCGGGGAGCAGCTGCCCGGCAGGTTCTGGCGTTGCACCTGCTCCATCGTTGCAACCTGGCTGCCCCATCCGGGCCCACCGGACACGTCCGGCTTCTCGCGCAGCTTCTTGGGAATGCGATAGCGTTCCGACTCAGGCTTGCGAGCGCAAACGACGATTTCGTCGCCCTTGCTCGGCGGGCAGGCATCGTCGCCATAGACCAGCAAGTTGGTGATGCGCTGGGGCGGTTCGGCCTGCGCCGGCACGAGCGGTATTGGGAGTGCTAGCAGGGGCAAGATAAACAGGGACCGCATGGGCATCGCACCTTTCGCTTGTCGCCCCTGTAGAACCGGGCCCGCCCCGGCCCAAACCTATGCTCCAGACGGCGCAATATGCGCCGAGCCGTCAGGGCTTCTTCGCGGCGGCCGCCTTTTCCTCGGCGACGGCCTGCGCCTCGATCTCCTTGCTGTCGGCATCGATCGTGGACAGCCGCTTGGCGCGCTCGGCGGCGACAAGATCCTTCCAGCTGGCATTGTCGGCCGCCTGCCGCTCCAGCTTGGCCATGCGCGCCAACTGCGCAAAGCAGCCGGTGGTGCCCCCGCCGCCCACGGGCGTGCAGCTTTCGGTGCCGGACTTGCCGACATATTCCATCGATTTGACCCGCTCGCCCCAGGCCTGATGGCTGGGCTGGTTGGGATCGCCGCGCAGCGGCTCGGGGATGCGATAGCGCTCCTCCTCGCCCTTGCGCGCGCACACGACGATGTCGTCGCCCTGGCTGGGCGGGCAGGAATCCTGGCCGTAGACGATGACGAGGTTGACTCGTTCCGATCCCGGCGTCGCAGGCGGCGCCTGTTCGGCCGGTTGCGCCAGCGCCGGCGTCACGGCCGTCAGCATCAGCGCGGCGATGGTCAGGGTCCTCAGCATCCTTGCGTCCTTTTCATATGCGCTTCGACAGCGCGATGGCGGCACGACAGCCAAGACGGATGGCGCCCGACAACAGGGGATAGGCCGGCGCCCGCTCGGCGCCATGGGCGATGGCGGTCTCTCGATGCTCGACTTCCTCCGCCTGGAAATCCGCGATAGCGCCCGAGAGTTCCGGATCGTCGCCGCCGATCTCGTCCAGCTGCTGCGCATAATGGCGGTCGATCTCGGTCTCGATCGCCGCGGTGCAGGCCATGGCGGCATCCGGGCCGATGGCGGCGGTCACCGCACCCAGCGCGAAGCCCGCGACGTTCCAGACGGGGCCCAGCACCGTCGGCCGTACCCGGCGCGCGGTCATCATCGCGTCGAAATGCTTGCGATGACGGTCCTCCTGCGCGGCCATGCCGGCTATCGTCCGGGCGACGGGGTGCCGATCGCCCAATATAGCCAGCTGACCGGCATAGATACGCGTCGCGCCAAATTCGCCCGCCTGATCGACCCGCAGCATCGCCGCGCGGGCGCGGTCGGACAGGCGGCGTCCGGGCTTGGGGTAGTCCTTGCTCATGCGCGTTTCCTGCTGACCAACAGCGCGAAGATGGCAAGCGCGGCACCAAGCGACAAGAGGCCGTTATAGCCGGCGAGCGAAATGCCCAGAAGGCTCCATGGCGCCACGTCGCAGCGAATGAGCGGCGCCGACCAGATCGCCGCGCGCAGATCGTCAAGGTTGCCGGTCGCGGTGGCAGAGCAGGACGTCAGCCCTTCCCACCAGCCATATTCGACACCCGCATGGAAGAGGCCGATGCCGCCAGTGACCGCGATGCTGATCGCAGCCAGCGCGACGAACAGGGCGCTTACGCGTGGTGTTCGACTGCTGAGAAAGGCAAGCAGCGCGAGCGGGATTGCCGCCATATGGGGATAGCGCTGCCACCAGCACATTTCGCACGGATGCAGCCCGCCCCAGATCTGGGAAGCATAAGCCCCGCCGAGCAACGCTAGCGGCGTCAGCAGGGCGATCAGGCGGGCGAGGGGAAGCTTGGCCATGAAACCCGCTTAAAGCCCCTCGCGCCTGTCGTCATGCTGAACTTCGACGATGATGCTGTCCTAGCGCGTCGCCGGCTTACGGCTGCCCTGTGCCTGCGCGACCACCGCGCCAGGCCGGGAGGCGAGCCGTGCGATCGTCTTGAGCGCATAGTCGAGCTGGAAGTCGTCAATGCCCTTCCTCTTCAACTCCTCCGCGCTCATGGCGAAACGGGGATCGTCCTTCACATCCTCTTCCAGCGCCTTGTCGTCGGTCTTGATCTCGTTGATCAGGTGGCGGCGCAGGTCGCTTTCGCGGAATTTGGGGCGGCTCTTATAATCGGGGTCGGACAGCTGCGGCACCTTGATGTCCGGCTCGATCCCGCCTTCCTGAACGGACCGGCCCGAAGGCGTGTAATAGCGTGCCGTGGTCAGCTTGAGCGCTGTCGTGCTGGAAAGCGGCAGCATGGTCTGCACCGATCCCTTCCCGAAGCTGCGCTCGCCCATGACGAGCGCGCGATGCTGGTCCTGAAGGGCGCCCGCGACAATTTCGGACGCAGACGCGGAACCGGCATCGACCAGCACGATGATCGGCAGGCCCTTCGCATCGTCACCGGGCTTGGCGTAGTAGCGCTCCACATCGCCCCGGGTGCGGCCGCGTTGCGACACGATCTCGCCACGCCCCAGGAAAGCATCGCTGACCGCGACCGCCTCGTCCAGCAGGCCGCCGGGGTTGGAGCGCAGATCGAGGATATAGCCAGTCGGCTTGCGGCCCAGGCTCTTGTCGATGCTGCGGATCGCCTGGCGGGTATCGGCGCCGGTATTGGCCGAGAAGCTGACGATGTTGATGATGCCGATATTGTTCTTCACCTCCCATTTGACGGGCTTCAAGGTGATGACTTCGCGCGTGAGCGTCAGGTCGATCGGCTTGTCGCGGCCGGGGCGGACCACGGTGAGCTTGATGGTGGTGCCGGGCGCGCCGCGCATCTTGTCGACCGCCTCGTCCAGCGTGCCGCCATAGATGAGCTGGCCATCGAGAGGGGTAATATAATCGCCCGCCGTGATGCCCGCGCGCCAGGCCGGCGTATCCTGGGTCGGCGCTATCACCTTGACGGCTCCGTCCTCCTGCGTGACGGACAGGCCGAGCCCGCCATAGCTGCCCTCCGTCTGGGTGCGCAGATTCTGGAAATCGCGCGCGTCGAGGAAGCTGGAATGCGGATCGAGGCTGGCGAGCATCCCGTCGATCGCGCCCTTGATCAGCTTTTCGTCATCGACCTTCTCGACATAGTCACTGCGCACCTTCTGGAACACGTCCATGAACTCGTCGAGCGCCTTGTAGCTGGTCGCATCGGCGTCGGCGAGTGCGGCGGTCGTCGCAGGAATGAGCGCGAGCGCGCCGAGCGCGACGGCCCCGCGCAGAAAGGGTGCTTTCATCGGTGTCCTGAGTCCTGGCATGGCGGTCCAGCATAGGCGCTTTTCCCGGGCTAGGCAAAAGCGTGGTTCGACCAATGTCGCCCAGGAGCGATGAGCGTCGGGTTAACGCGCTCCCAATTGATCTTTTGCCGCGCCCCGCGCAGGAAGGAACTGCGGCAATCCGGGGGGAATGGTGCGCAGGAAGCTGAAATACTGGCTGAGGCGACTGCGCCATGGGAGGGGCGTCAGCGAGGTGCAACTGCGTGCCATCTATCATACGCTACTGCACCGGGAGCCCGAGAATCAGGCGGTGATCGACCATTGGGTGAAGCGCCTGCGCCCGGTGGAGGATGTGATCGCCGCGATCGTCGGCGGAACGGAATTCGCCAGCATCTTCGAACCGGCGATCAGTCCGGTGGAAGGCCACGCCCGCCACAATGGCAGCTTCCATTCCGCGCCGGCAGACCTGGAACGGTGCGATGCCGAGATCAGCCGCGTGCTGCTGCAAGGATCCTGCATGATGGACATGTGGGCGCCGGTGCTGCGACAGCAGGGGGTGGGGGCTCAAATCGACCTGGTGCTGCTGCATGCCGACCTGCCCTCCACGCCGCCTGCGCCGCTGACCGACTATGCGTTCCAGATTGCCCAGGTGTCGCTGCGCGATGTGCTCCCGGACAGGCCTATGCGGCTTGGCTGCGGGCCGGTGCGCATGATGCCGCGGCGAGCGAGGCGCTGCTGGACGAGGCGCGGATGCGGATCGACTACCGGCTGGCGAGGATCGCGGAGTGGGCAACGCACGTCCCGACCTTCGTCACCAATTTCATGACGCCGCAGCAGGACGTAAACGGGCGATTCTATCCGCGCGGCGGCGCCGGCAGCGGGATCGGGCTGATCGAAGCGCTCAACCGGCATATCGAGATGCGCGTCGTCGACAGCCCCGATCTTCACCTGCTGGACATCGACCGGCTGGTCGGAGTGTACGGCCGGCGGTTCGTGCAGGATGACGGCGTCCTCGCCTATACCCATGGCGGGTTCGCGGGCGACTATGCGCCCGAATGGGACGCCGACCGGATCGTAAAGGCGCTGCCGCCCTCGCAGCATTATGCCTTCGCGGTGCCCGGCTTCCTGCTGCTGCTGTGGCGCGAGGCCGTGGCGATGCATCGCAGCCTGCGCGCGATAGACCTGGTCAAGCTCGTCTGCGTCGATCTGGACGATACGCTGTGGCGCGGGGTGCCAGCGGAGACTGGCGTTGTGGACGATCCGCGCCTGGTCGAGGGATGGCCGCTCGGCATCGCCGAAGCGCTTTTGGCGTTGCGGCGGCGGGGCATATTGCTGGCATTGCTCAGCAAGAATGACGAGGAGCGGATACGCGCCATCTGGCCGCGAATATTCCAGGATCGGCTGCGACTCGAGGACTTCGCGATCCTTCGCATTGGCTGGGCCGACAAGGCGACGACGATCGGCGAGGCGATGGCCGCTGCCAATATCCTGCCGCGCAACACCGTATTCCTCGACGACAATCGCGCGAGCGGGCGGCGGTGGCAGAGGCCTATTCCGACGTGCGCGTCATCGGCGCGCCGCATTATTACTGGAGGCGCATCCTGCTGCGGGCCGCCGAAACCCAGCCGGTCTTCATCTCCGCCGAATCCGGGCGACGGACCGAGATGGTCCGCTCGCAGATCATGCGCGACGCGGAGCAGGGCGCGATGAGCCGCGCGGAATTTCTCGACAGGCTGGGCCTGCGCACGGCCTTCCACAGGATCAGCGGGCGCGACGATCCGCGCTTCGCCCGGGCGCTAGAGCTGCTCAACAAGACCAATCAGTTCCACACGACCGGCCGGCGCTGGATCGCGCCCGAACTGGACGCGGCCTGTCGCGCCGGCATCGTGCTGGCGGGCCATGCGGCCGACCGCCATGCAGATTATGGACTGGTACTGGTGAGTATCGCGACGGAGGGATGCATCGATCAGCTTGTGCTCAGCTGCCGCGTGGCGGGACTGGGAGTAGAGATCGCGGCGGTGGCGCAGCTGACCGAGGCGATGCTGCGAACCGAAACGAGGGTACGCGCGCTGACGGTGGCGACAGACGCCGATCATCTGTCTCGTGACCTCTTCGAACGCTGCGGCTGGAGCAGGGAGGATGACGGTGACTGGTGGACGCAGGCGCAGGTGCCGATGCCGCCGCATATCGGGCTGGAGGTCTCAGCCGGCTAGCCAAGGCCCGCCAGTGGCACGATATCCACCGGGCGGCCGTTGCGGCGCAGTTCGATGGTGATGGTCGGGCGCTCGTCGCCTGCCATGCCAAGCGGGTCGCCCTGCCGCACGGCATCGCCGACCTGCGCCGTCAGCCGATGCAGCCCGGTGATGAGCGTCGTCCAGCCCTGGCCATGGTCGATGATCACGATCTGCTCATAGCCGCGATAGGGACCGGCGAAGGCGACGCGTCCGGCCGTCGGCGCGACCGCGAGCGCGCCCGCCTGGGTGGCGATGGTCAGGCCGCGCGATCGCACACCGCTGTCGCTGACTTCCCCCATGCCGGTGACGAGCTGACCCACCACCGGCAGGCGATAGGGCGGCGGGCCGCGATCCACGGCCTCGCCCTCGGGCGGCGGATCGCCAGCCTGATCGGGCCGGGCAGGGCGAAGCACCGGGCCGGCGAGCGCCGCCAGGTCGTCCCGCCGGTCGCCCGCCTGCTCCAGCCGATCCATCAGGTCCACAATATCGCGGGCGCGTTCGCCCAGTGCGAGGGCGCGCTCGCTCTCCAGGCCGGCGCTGGACCGCAGGTCGCGCGAGGCGAGCCGCTTTTGCGCCTCCAGAGTCTGCAACGCCGCCTGCTGCTCGCGCAATTTTCCCTGGCTGGCGGAGAGCGCCCCGGCCGCTTCCTCCGCTCTGGCACGCAGGGCGCGGCTGCGGTCCAGCTCGGCGCGCAGGCCGGCGGTGCGCTCGCGGATCACCGGCAGCACATTGCCCAGCACAGCGCGCATATGGATCGCGTCGCTGACCGATCCCGGCTGGACCAGCGCCAGCGCCACCGGCCTGCGTGCCATCGTCTGCAGCGCGGCGGTCAGCCGCACGACCGGCTCCTGTCGCTCGGCCAGACGGGCCGCCTGGGTTCGTTGCAACCTTGCGATGATGGCGATGCGCGCGCGCGCGGCGTCGATATCCGCTTCCGCCTGCTGGATGCGGGCGGCGGCGGCGGCGGCACGGCGGCGGGCCTGGTCGGCTTCGTCGCGGGCGGCGCCGGCCTGCTGCTCATAGCGTTCGGACCGGGCACGCGCCTCGTCGGACTGGCGCCGCGCGGCCCTGAGCGCCGCCTGTTCCTGCGCCAGGGTGGTGCCCGCCCGGCCCTGCAGGATGATCGCGCCATCATTTGCCGCGAAAAGCCGCGCAGTGGACAGGGTTGCGCCAGCTACCAGCACTATGACGATCCGCCGCTTCACCCTGATCCGACCCCCGAACGGCCATCGCGCGGCCGCATTCTCATCCTTCGCGATGATAGGGGTGGTTGGCAAGGATGGAACAGGCGCGCCACAATTGTTCGGCCAGCATGGCGCGGGCCATCATGTGCGGCCAGGTCATGGCGCCGAAGGCGATGAGCAGGTCCGCTCCAGCCCGCTCGGCATCGTCGAAGCCGTCCGCGGCGCCGATCAGGAAGCGGCATTCGCGGGTGCCGGCGTCGCGCCATCCCTCGATCCGCCGGGCGAAGTCCATGGACGAGAGCTGCCTGCCCTTTTCGTCCAGCAACACGGTGACGGTGCCCGGCCCGGCGGGGGGGAGCTTGCCTCCGCGATCGGGCAATTCGGTGACCTTGCATGGCATCGTCAGACGCCTGGCGTAACGGTCAACCAGGTCTGCTTCGGGCGAGCGGCCGATCTTGCCGCGAGCGATGATGTGGAGGAGCATTCGACGATATCCGTTCGCCCTGAGCCTGTCGAAGGGCTTTTATTCCTTCCAGGGAAGGACAGGCTTCGACAAGCGCAGTCCGAACGGAAATTCGGGGCCGCTTATGCCGTCCCCGCCACCGGCGCATCGACGAAGCCCCACATCCGTTCCAGATTGTAGAAGCTGCGCACTTCGGGCTTGAACAGGTGGACGATCACGTCGCCCGCGTCGATCAGCACCCAGTCGGCGACCGGAAGCCCCTCGACCCGCGCCAGGCGGCCGGTCTCCTTCTTGATCCGCTCGGCCAGATGCTGGGCGATCGCCGCGACCTGGCGCGACGAACGGCCGCTCGCGATCACCATATGATCGGCGATGCTGCTCTTGCCTTCCAAGGGGATCGAGATGGTTTCCTGTGCCTGGTCGTCGTCGAGCGACTGAAGGACGAGGGCGTGCAGGGCGGCAACGGAGTCGGCGCCAGGCGCCGTGTCGTTGGCGGGTTGGGGTCTGGTCAAAAAAGCTCCATTCTAAAACACTATCCGGCGCGTGAGCGCATCGCGCACCCGCGTTTGTTGATATTCGCGATGCCAGAGGGGGTCCGCCTGCCGTAGCAGGGTCGCCGATCTTGGATCAGGGCGAAAGCGCAAAAGCACGAGCGCCGGCGGTCTCCAATTCGTCCAGCTTTCAGACTGGCGCGCGGACCGGACGAAGCGCCGCAGCCAGCTCATGGCCGCAGAGCCATGTGCGGCACCATCATAGCCCGGACGGGCGATCACGGCAATGGGCATTTGCCGTGCGATGCCGCGCCAGTCCCTCCATTCGACGAATTGAGCCAGATTGTCGGCCCCCATCAGCCAGATGAAGCGGTTGCGTGGGTAGCGGCGGGTCAGCGCGCGGAGCGTATCGACCGTGTAGCGAGTGCCGAGGTCGCGCTCGATCGCCGTGGCGCGAATCGGGGCGCGGCGGGCGACCTTTTGCGCGTGGGCGAGGCGGGCGGGGAGCGGGGCCATGCCCCTGGCGGGTTTCAGCGGATTGCCGGGCGAGACCAGCCACCAGACTTCGTCGAGACCCAGCGCCTTCGCCGCGAACAGCGATATGGCGCGATGACCGCCATGCGCCGGATTGAAGGAACCGCCGAGGAGACCGATGCGTGCCATCGGTCGGGCATGGCATTGCTGCGGGCGAGGGGCAATCGGCAAGCGTGGCGGCAGGGCGCAGGCCGTAAAATTGGAATGGGAGTTGGCGGGCGAAGCGCCTGCGAGCCGGGGAGGCGGGCCTGGGCAAATGCGACAGGGCAGCGCCACAATGGACTGGGGAGCGAAGTTCACACTGTCGTCGGGTCGATTTGGGCCAATAGCTGCGCTGAAGCCACTACGAAGCCACACCGACGCGCCAGTCAGGTCACGCCGACGCCACACCCGCGCATCACCTGGGTTACGCATGCGCGACAGGGACGCGACAGGGAAGCTGCACGCACGCGGCCACGGCGCGCCTGTGGCGAGATAGGGAGCGATGGCGGCGGTGCGGGTGGTGGAGCGGTACTGTTCCATCGGACAGGATAAGCCAGATGAAATCCTACTTTGGAAGTGGTTTTGGCGGGAAGAGGGAAGGCTGCGAACGGGTGTGGTCGTACGCGAGAGCGGCAAACCAGTCGCGATCTCTTTGGCCGATTGAGGAAGGGCGGCTTCAGGTGCCTCGTCGAAAAAGCCGATATTGCGCTGGCTGCATTCCAGTACCTCGCCTATCTGGCTCACTGGACAGCAGGCTTCATAGCCTTGGGCTGCAGCACCCCGTCCACACTCTCGAACATTCCGCTACCTGACACCAAGCGCTCACAATAGTCTAGCAATAGGTCCTCGTCAGAAAGATCACGGGCATCCCTATCTGATAGCTTAAGCATTTCCAGAAGTTGAAGCCGAGTTAGCTGGTCATATGCGTGGACGAAGAATTTGAAGAGATCATATGGGGTGGAGACGCCATTGCTAACATACTTCACCTTCCCAAAGTATGCGTCCTTGTGTGCGAAATAATCAGACATCTGGTTGTCGGACATGATGTCTTTTAGGATATAGCCCTTCCCATCATCCGTATTGACGCCGATGTATGCGGCCTTCTCGTTCTCCATGACGGTCACGTCGGACACTGTTCCCGTGAGGTCGGAGCCATCAGGCCCCGCTCCCTCGAAGCAGTATTTTTCCCCAATCTGGATTGGCGGTTCGTCGCCGTGGAATACGGTAGCAGGCATTCCCCCGTCGAACGTTGCAGGGAACTTCAGTAGTTCGCCTAGGCTCTCAGCAACTCGCGTTGCATCCGCGTGCTTCTTGTCGCGTCTGTAGATTTCGGACAGCTTGTAATAGCCGGCGCGATTGAAATCTGGGATGCCGACGCCGACAGGAATTGAAAGCATCTGCGCGGGACCCAGCAGATCCCGGTGGAACGTCATGTTGGTGACAAACACGTAGGCCGACTTGCCCACGTCCAGTTCCTTCTGCTCATATTGCAGAAGCCGTGCCGTTACGTCCGATGCGAACGACGGGCGATTGTTGTCATCGGCGCTTCCTGACATTTCGGCATTGAGATCGATGAAAATCATGCGTTGATCGGTCGCAGGTTTTTTTAGGGCGGCATTAAGGTGCGTGATGAGCATCGAGGTCGCCTTACCCGACTTGCTCGCCGGCACGCCGTCCTTGTCCGTTTTTCCGAGTAACCCAGATACGCCGCGCATTTTCGCTTCGATCCAAAATTTATTGCCTGTGTCCTTGGAAACCGCCGCGAATTCGCAGTGTTTGGCAGACCTGTCCGTCTCGTCTTCAAGCGTTAATTCATAACCCGCGTTGATGAGCGCCCTCGCGACGACCAACTCATAATAGGCTCCTTGGAAGTTCGACCTGTTCTTGAGCCGGGCAATTAGGCGGCTTTGCAATTCTACGTTATGATCCAACAGGTAGAGGCTATAGGCGAGGCCGTAATAGCAGCCCAGCACGCCGTTCATTTCGATATGCGCGGGTTCGCCGGGCGCCTTGATTACCTCGGCCTGCAATCGACACAGCGTATCATACCACTGCATGACCGTATGGCGTTCGCTCAGCGGCTTAGCAATTTCAGCATTGCCCCATTCCGGCGTCAGCTTGATTTTGAGGTAATCGCCCAGAAAGTCGATGAAGGTCTTCCAATTGGGCGAATGATGGATGCGGTTCCCCACCGCCACCAACTGACGTCCGTCGAAGTTAGCAGAGATGATGGGCTTTCCCCGCCCCTGCTGCGTTTGCCTGACGCGCTCTTGCGCTTCATGGCGTTCCCTGAACCGTCGAAATGGATGGGTGGCCCTCGACGCTGTCGAAGCATCCATTCCAAGCCATCCATGGCAGTGCTTATATTTTTTGCCGCTTCCACAATGACACGGCTTGTTCCGTCCAATCTTCATAATACGGTGAGAATAATTCAGCCGTAGCAAAAGGAAAGGTGTGGCCTGACTACGGCAAACAGGGGATTGTCATTACGTCCGATTCTGGGAGCTGGATAACACGGGACCAACGGCAAAAACTGGCGCATAACCGTCATGATTTGGCAGCGTGAGGCTGCGCCTCGCGCTAATCTGCCGTCCCCACCTTGTCGGGCAGCGCCTTCATCGCCTCGGGCGACGTCGGTTCCCTGATTAGCGCTTCCACCGGCTCCAGCGATTCCAGTTCCTTCCCCCCCGTCTCGATGTCCAGGTCGCGCAGCTTTCTTCCTGTCACCAGCACGCGGCTTTCGAAGCTGCCGATGAAGGCGTTATAGTCGCCGACCGCGCCGGACAGGCGGTTGCCGAGTTTTTTCAGGGAGACGGCAGCGCTCGCCAGCCGTTCGTAGAGCTCCTTGGCGAGGTGGCCGATCTGGCGGGCCTGGTCCTGGGCGCGCGCCTGGCGCCAGTGGCCCGCGAGCGTCCGGGCGAGGGGGAGGAAGGTGGCGGGGCCGCAGATGATGACCTTGTTGCGGGCGGCGCGTTCCCACAGGTCCATGTCGGCTTCGAGCGCGGCGGTGACGAAATTGTCGCCGGGGACATACATGATGACGAAGTCGGGGGCCTTGTCGAACTGTTCCCAATAGGCCTTGCGCCCCAGCGCGTCGGCATGGGTGCGCATGGCGCGGGCATGGTCGAGCATATGGCCGTCGCGCAGGGCCGGATCGACCTGGTCGACGGCGTTCAGATAAGCGACCAGCGAGCATTTGACGTCGACCACCAGTTGCTGGTCGCCGGGCAGGCGGATGATGAAGTCGGGGCGCAGCTTGCCGTCTTCGACCGAGACCGAGACTTCCTCCTGGAAATCGACGAAAGCCGAGAGGCCGGCGGTCTCTATGAGATTCTTGAACTGCTGTTCGCCCCAGCGGCCGCGCGTCTTGGGCGCGGCGCGCAGCGCGTTCACCAGCTTGGCGGTCTCCTCGCGGACCTGCCCCTGGCCCAGATGGACCTGCTGCACCGCCTCGCGCAGTTCGGCATAGCTGCCGACCCGCTCCTTCTCGACGCGGGCGAGGCCTTCCTCATAGCGTTTGAGCGTGGTTTCGACGGGGTTGAGCAGGGTCTTGAGCTGCGCTTCGCTCTTTTCGTTCGCCTGGGCGAAGCGCTGGTCGGCGCGGGTCAGGAATTGCGCCTGTGCGGTTTCAAGCAGCTTGCCCCCGATTTCGCTGAACTGGGCGGAGAGCTGTTCCTTGGCCTCGCGCAGCGCCACGATCTGGGCCTCGAACGCTTCGGCGCGGGCCTGGGCGTCGGATTTGAGCGCGGCCAGTTCCTGCGCGATCATGCCCCGCGCGGCGCGCTCCGCATCGAGTGCGCGCGCGAGTTCGCCGGCCTGCGCCGCGCGCTCCTGCTCGACGGCCAGTTCGCGGATGGCGCCGTTGCGCTGGTCGGTGGCGAGGTCGAGCCTGGCGGCGAGGTCGGACTTTTCCTTAGCGAGATCGGCCAGCGCCCTGCCGCGCGCCAGCCAGCCGACAGCAAGACCGATCAGCAGCGCGAACAGTGTGACGAAAAGGGGCAGGCTGTCCATCGCGCGGCTTTCATGTCGGAACGAAACGCGAACCTAGCCGCCTGCCTCCATCGCCGCAAGGCTTGGCTCGTCGATGCCGACGCCGGTCTCCTCCGCGCGCTCGGCCGCCTGCCGCGCCCACATGGCGGCATAGAGCCCGTCGGCGCGGACCAGATCGGCATGGCGGCCGCGCTCGACGATACGGCCCTGGTCCAGCACGATGATCTCGTCCGCATCGACCACGGTGGACAGGCGGTGGGCGACCACGAGGGTGGTCCGCTGGCGCGATATGGCGCGCAGCACCGTCTGGATTTCCGTTTCCGTGCGGCTGTCGAGCGCGCTGGTGGCTTCGTCCAGCACCAGCACCGGCGGGTCCTTGAGCAGGGTGCGGGCAATGGCGACGCGCTGCTTCTCCCCGCCCGAAAGCTTCAGGCCGCGCTCGCCGACGCGGGTATCGTAGCCGGCGGGCAGGCTCATGATGAAATCATGGATCGATGCTGCGCGCGCCGCCGCCTCTATCTCGGCGCGGGTCGCGTCCTCGCGGCCATAGGCGATGTTGTAGCCGACGGTATCGTTGAACAGCACCATGTCCTGCGGCACGATGCCGATCGCGGCGCGCAGTGACTGCTGCTCGACCGCGGCGATATCCTGCCCGTCGATGGTCACGCCGCCCGCCTGGATGTCGTAGAAGCGGAACAGGATGCGCGCGATGGTGGATTTGCCGGCACCCGATGGGCCCACGATCGCCAGTGTCCTGCCGGGCGGCACGGCGAAGCTGACGTCGTGCAGGATCTGCCGCTCGGGATCATAGCCGAAATCGACATGGTCGAAGCGGACCTCGCCCGCGGGCACGCGCAACGGCTGGGCGCCGGCGGCGTCCTTCACCTCGGTCTCGGTGTCGATCAGCTTGTACATCGCCTCCATGTCGATGAGGCCCTGGCGGATCGTGCGATAGACCATCCCGAGCATGTCGAGCGGGCGGAAAAGCTGGGCGAGCAGCGTGTTCACCAGCACCACGTCGCCGGTGGTGAAGCGGCCATGGCTCCAGCCCCAGACGGTATAGGCCATGGCGCCGGCCATCATCAGGTTGGTGATCAGCGCCTGGCCGATGTTGAGCCAGGCGAGGCTGTTCTCGCTCTTGATCGCGGCGCTGGCATAGTCGCGCATCGCCTTGCTGTAGCGGGCGGCCTCGCGGGCTTCGGCGCCGAAATATTTGACCGTCTCGAAATTCAGCAGGCTGTCGACACCATGGGCGACGGCGTTGGTATCCATGTTCACCATGTCGCGGCGCAACTGGTTGCGCCATTCGGTGACGGCCCGTGTGAACCAGATGTAGAGGCCCACCATGGCCAGCGTGGCGGCCACCAGGCCGGGTCCGAACTTCACGAAGAAGATGACGCAGACCGCCAGCAGTTCCAGCACGGTGGGCGCGATGTTGAACAGCAGGAAATAGAGCATCGTGTCGATGCTCTTGGTGCCGCGCTCGACGATCTTCGTGACCGCGCCGGTGCGGCGGTCGAGATGAAAGCGCAGCGACAGGCGGTGGAGATGGACGAATACGTCGTCGGACAGGCGGCGGCCGGCTTCCTGGCCGACCTTCTCGAACACGGCATTGCGCAGATTGTCGAACAGAACGCCGCCGAAGCGCGCGCCGGCGTAGGCCACGATCAGCGCCATGGCCAGCCCGGCTGCCGGCTCCAGACCGGGCGCCATGCGGTCGATGGCGCCCTTGTAGGCAAAGGGCATGACGAGCGTGATCGTCTTGGCGAACGCCACCAGAACCAGCGCGATCGTGACGCGGCGGCGGAGAGCCGGGGCGTCCGCGGGCCAGAGATACGGGATGAAGCGCCGGAGCGTGTGCCAGGCGGGGGGGATGGGCGTGTCGTCGGGGGTGGAAGGCGGCATCGCGGTCCTATGTAGGGAATGTGAGGGGCGATGTCAGCGTGATTGCCGCAATCTCTGTCATCCGGTGAAGGCCTGGGCGCTGGGTAGGCGGGGGCGACCCATATCCCGGTGCGCCCGCCTTCGCCGGAGAACAGATCGCGGCTCCGCGGCCTAAAGGACTTTTTCGAAGAAATGGTCCGGATAGGGATCATCATTATAGCGGTCGATCTGCGTCCATCCGCTGCTGCGATAGAGGGCCAGGGCTTCGGCAAGGGCGCTGTTGGTGTCGAGGCGCAGCGTCGTGTAGCCGAGCGAGCGGGCACCGTCTTCGACCGCCTGCATCAGGCGGCGGGAGAGGCCGAGGCCGCGGGCGGCGGGATCGATCCACAGGCGCTTGACCTCGGCCAAGGCGGGTCCGAGCGGCTTGAGGGCAATGCAGCCCAGGGGCTCGCCGGCCGACAAGGCCAGCAGGAACAGGCCATGCGGGCGGGCGAGGGTGCCAGGGTCAGGGTCCGGATCGAATGCGGGCTGGAAGTCTGCGGGCGAACGGCGGCGCAGTTCGGCATAATAGGCGTCGAGGCAGGCGCGCGCTGGCGTGCCGGCCGGATCGGCCTCGAGGATGACGATGGCAGGCCCGGCCGACATGGGCCGGGCCTATGCGGGCCGCGCGTGCGGGTCAATCAGGCCGGCTGGACCGAGATGGACTGGCTGTTCATCATCGCATTGCCGAAGGCGGTCATGAAGGCAATGTCGGTGGCATCGCGGCCGACCGCTATGCGGACCATCGTCTCCACCGGGGCGAGACGGGTGGCATCGACGATGTGCCAGGCCCCGTCCAGCCAGACCTCGACCACCGCGTGAAAATCCGGCGGCTCAAGCCCGAGCGCGTAGACGGAAACGAGGCGCGCGGGAATGTCGCGCGAGCGGATCAGCGCGGCGGTGAGATGGGCATAGTCGCGGCACACGCCCTGTTGTGACAGGAAGGTGTCGGCGGCGGTCGTGGTGCCGTCCGAGCTGCCGGGCACATATTGGAGATTGGCGTGGACCCAATCGACGAGCGCCTGCACCAGCGCGCCGCCTTCCAGCCCTTCGAAATGGCCGCAGACGAAGCTGACGAAACGGTCGGCCTCGCAATAGCGGCTGGGCCAGATGAAGGGCAGCACCTCTTCGGGCAGGCTGGGCAGCGGGGATTTGGGGAGCGCGCCTATGTCCGCGAGCGTCCGGTCGACCTCCACGGTCGAGCGATAGGTGGCGACCATGCGGCCCGTGCCGGTCCTGGTCCAGGCGCGGCGTCCGATGCCGCTGCCGCCGCCCATGCTGGATATGGGCCCGGTCCCGGTGATGACGAGTGACTGGTCGGTCACCTTCTGGTCAGGCAGGGCAGCCGCCTCCAGCGCCAGCAGCACGTCGGCAGGCTCGCCGAAATCATAATCCAGCACCGTTTCAATCGCGAGGCGCATCCATGTCCTTCCAATAATGGGTCGGCCGCACAACCAGCGCCATCGAAGCTCCGT
Source organism: Sphingobium sp. (assembly GCA_040508785.1). Lineage (GTDB taxonomy): Bacteria > Pseudomonadota > Alphaproteobacteria > Sphingomonadales > Sphingomonadaceae > Sphingobium. The sequence goes on along the minus strand of JBEVME010000131.1, from coordinate 37,646 downwards.
TCCACCCGCATCCGGGCACGCTAAAAGAAATGCAGGGCGGCCGCCATCGGTGACTGGTGCTGGACGGTAAAAGGCCCGCCATGCGCGTGAGCGCCGGCGAGCCTTTTCAGATGTGAAGCGACAGGCCGGCGAGCCGTCCGATCGTCGGGCCGGTGTACGGGCCGGTCCGAAGGATCGGCCTATTCGCCGTCATCCTCCGCTTCGGGTCCGGCCATCAGGGCTTCGCCGACCTCTGCGGTCTTGCCCCGGATCACTTTTTCAAGGCGATCCGCCATCTCGGGATGTTCCTTGAGGAAAGTCTTGGCATTCTCGCGACCCTGTCCGATGCGGACCGAGTCGTAGGAGAACCAGGCGCCCGATTTCTCGACGACGCCGGCCTTGACGCCCAGGTCGAGTATCTCGCCGATCTTGGAGATGCCCTGGCCGTACATGATGTCGAATTCGACCTGCTTGAAGGGCGGGGCGACCTTGTTCTTGACGACCTTCACGCGCGTCGTGTTGCCGACGATATCGTCGCGATCCTTGATCTGCCCGGTGCGGCGGATGTCGAGACGGACGGAGGCGTAGAATTTCAGCGCATTGCCGCCGCTCGTCGTCTCGGGATTGCCGTACATGACGCCGATCTTCATGCGCACCTGGTTGATGAAGATCACGATGCACTTTGAGCGCGAGATCGAGCCGGTGAGCTTGCGCAGCGCCTGGCTCATCAGGCGAGCCTGCAGGCCGACATGGCTGTCTCCCATCTCGCCCTCGATCTCCGCGCGCGGCACCAGCGCCGCAACCGAATCGATCACCAGCACGTCGATCGCGTTGGAACGCACCAGCGTATCCACGATCTCCAGCGCCTGTTCGCCGGTGTCGGGCTGGGACACGATCAGTTCGTCGATATCGACGCCCAGCTTCTTGGCATAGCCGGGGTCGAGCGCATGTTCGGCGTCGACGAAAGCGGCGAGGCCGCCTGCCTTCTGCGCTTCGGCGATGACGTGGAGCGCCAGCGTCGTCTTGCCCGAGCTTTCCGGCCCGTAAATCTCGATCACGCGGCCGCGCGGCAGCCCGCCGATTCCAAGCGCGATGTCGAGTCCGAGGCTGCCCGAGGAGATGGATTCGATCTCGATCTTCTCGCGGCTGCCCAGCTTCATCGCGCTGCCCTTGCCGAAGGCGCGGTCGATCTGGGAGAGCGCGGCGTCCAATGCCTTTTGTCTGTCCATGGTTCCTGTCTTCTTGGAATCGATGAGTGAGAGCATTGCGGTCATGGGCCTGTCCCCTGTCAAGCGGGATGCCGATTCTCACCGGCGATAGCCACCATGTATCGCGTTTGTTCTACGAGAACAAGAGGGGAACGGAAATTTCCTATCTTTCCGCTCAGGCCCCCGACTGAGCGCTATTCCGCCAATATCCGGCCAAGGGCGCGCTCGACGGCGCCGATGGTAAAGGGCTTGGCCAGGGTCGGCCGGTCGGCATGGGAGGGCGGCAGGTCATCGGCCATGCCTCCGGTCGCAAATACGAAGGGGATGCCGCGGTCGGCCAATATGTCGGCGATCGGCCAGCTCTTCTCGCCCTGCAGGTTGCAATCCAGCAACGCCGCATCGAAGCCGCCGGCACGCGCGTGGGCGCAGCCCTCATCCACCGATGCCGCAACGCCATGCAGGCGATAGCCCAGCGTTTCGAGATAATCCTCCAGCATCATGCCGATCATCGCCTCATCCTCGACGATCAGGATGGATTTTCCCTCGGACATTCTGCCTGCGACCCTTTTTCGAAACAGCGTTTCGCTATCGCATCGGAATGCGCTTGCCCAGCGCAAAGAAACTGATCGAGCGCAAGGTTGGGAGGGAGGGGCTGGAATGGGTGGTTTGCAGTCAGTCTGCTTACCCCTCTCCCTTGAGGGAAAGGGCTGCGTAGACTTGCCCCGGCGAAGGCCGGGGTTAGTCGAAGCTGGGTGAGGGTGTTAAGCTTCACGGGAACATGCGGCATCAGTGTCGAGCCCCCTCATCCAACTTCGCCCCGGAGCCTTCGGCTCCAGGGCTGCATATCCTTCTCCCCGGCGGGGAGAAGGTCGTCTGCTTTTGGTCGCTTTCCGTCATTCCACAGTCGTCGTGCCGGACTTGTTTCAACATTCCTGCCCGACCGGGCATCGCTCGATCCGGAGAAATGGATCCTGAAACAAGTTCAGGATGACGATGGCCGAGAGGGCCTTCATATCGCCTGGGCGGGTGCCGCCTCGCTACAACCGACTTAGCCAGCCCAGGTCAGGGCCATCGAGTGCTGCTGCTCCGGCGCGCAGGCGTGACGTGGCTACTCCACCCCCGCCCGCATCGCCAGCGCATCCCTTGCCGCTTCGGCGAGCTGGCTGACCGAGAAGGGTTTGGGGAGGAAGGCGACATTGGCGATGTCGATCGACTTGCGCAGCTGCTCCTCGGCATAGCCGGACATGAAGAGCACCGGTAGATCGGGGAAGCTGGCGCGCGCGCGGGCGACCATCGCCGGGCCGTCCATGTTGGGCATCACCACGTCCGAAATGAGCAGGTCGATCTTTTCGCCGCTGGCAAGGACCTCCAGCCCCTGTTCGCCGTCGGCGGCCGTCAGCACGGTATAGCCCTGCCGCGACAGGGCGCGCTCGGCGACGGTGCGGACCATGTCCTCGTCCTCCACCAGCAGCACGGTGCCCGTGCCCCATGTTTCGGTGGCGCGCGCGGGGGCCTTGGCCGGCGCAGGGCGGATGGCGTCGGTGCCGGCATAGACCGGCAGATAGATGATGAAGCTGGCGCCGCGCCCCGGCTCGCTCTCCGCGAAGATGAAGCCGCCGGACTGTTTCACGATACCATAGACGGTGGATAGGCCCAGGCCCGTGCCCTTGCCCAGTTCCTTGGTGGTGAAGAAGGGTTCGAAGATCTTTGAGAGAATGTCGGGCGGGATGCCAAGCCCGGTGTCCGACACGCGCAACGCGCTGTAATCGCCCACCGGCAATATTTCCTGCCGCATCTCGCGCACCTTGGCGGCGGATACGGCATAGGTCTGGATGTTGACGGTGCCCCCGTCCGGCATGGCGTCGCGCGCGTTGACGGCGAGGTTGACGATGACCTGCTCCATCTGGCCGGGGTCGGCGCGCACCGCGCCCAGATTGCGCCCGTGACTGACCTCCAGCTTCACATTCTCGCCGAGCAGGCGTTTCAGCAGGTTGGAGACGTCGGCGACGATGTCGGGCAGTTGCAGCACCTGCGGCCGCAGGGTCTGCTGGCGCGAGAAGGCGAGCAGCTGGCGGGTGAGGCCGGCCGCGCGATTGCTGTTCGACTTGATCTGTTGGATGTCGTCATAGTCGCTGTCGCCGGGCGTATGGCGCATCAGCATCAGGTCGCAATGGCCGATGATGGCGGTCAGGATATTGTTGAAATCATGCGCCACGCCGCCGGCGAGCTGACCGATCGCCTGCATCTTTGTCGCCTGCGCCACCTGGCGCTTGAGCTTGCTCTCCTCGCTATTGTCCTTGAGGGAGAGCAGCACGGCGGCCTCGCCCAGGCCCCGCACGCCGGCCAGGCTGAGCGCGATCGGCTCGTCGGGCTGATCCCGCATCCGCACCGCGATATCGCCCGACATTTGCGGGCCGACGGCGAAGCGGCGCACCGCGTCGGCCACCGCCGCCTGATCCTCCCGCACGACCAGGTCGCCGGGATAGCTGGGCTTGTCGCCCGGCTTGAGGCCCGCGACGCGGGCGAAGGCGGCGTTGACGAACAGCACCCGCCCGTCGCGATCGGCCATGGCAAGGCCGAAGGGGAGCAGCGCCACCAGCGCCTCTATATAGGACAGGGCGGACGTGCCACCGCTGCCCGCCGGCTCGTCGATCAGCAGGATCAGCAGCGGCCCCTCCGCGCCCTCGGCGATCAGCGATGCGCGCTTCAGCGGCACCTGGATCATGCGCAGCGGCACGCCGCCGCCTTCCTCGCGCGCCAGGAACAGCCGCCCCTTGTCGTCGATGCGCAGATGGCCGGCAAAGTCGCGGCCGGCGATGTTGGCGTCGATCCGTCCGGCGGCGCGCGCCAGAAAGGCGCTGTTGGCCGTGCGGATGCGCCCTTCGCCGCCGATCAGCGCGGCCATGACGCCCGCTTCGCCGATGCGGCGCCCGGCTTCGCCGGACAGGAGGCGCTGGATATCGTCCACCGCGCTCGGCTGGCGGACGGGGGCGAAGCGCCAGAGCAGATAATCCTCCGACCGTCCCGTCCGCTCGACATCGACGTCGAGTGTGAGCGCGCCATGTTGTGCGCCCTCAACCCGCGCGTCGCCATCGCGCCAGGCGGCCCGCATCGCGGCGGCCAGGCTGTCGGTCAGGCTCGCGTCGGCGGAGAGGGTAGGGGGCGCCGGGAAGCCGCCGAACCATTCGCCGAACAGGTCGCTGGCGCAGACCAGCCGCCCCGCGCGGTCGGTCACCGCGATCGCGCTGCCGCTGGCGACGGCGGCCGCGCGGGCGACGGTCCAGTCGGGCGTCGTATCTCGCTCGCCGGTCGATGGCGGATAGAGGCGGCGATACCAGCCGAGCAGTACGGCGAGCGCGATCACGCTGGCGCCGAAGGCGGCGGCGAGCAAAATATTGCGGGCAGCGAACAGGATGAGGCCCGCCGACGCCAGCGCGCCGAGCAGCAGCAAGGGCAGGAAGCCGCGCGTCTGCGGCCCCGCCATCCATCCATCGCTATCCTTGTTGACCCGCGCGGCCATCACCCGCGAAACCCCTTGCGCCTGTTGACGACGGTGCCGCGTCAGGCGGCGCTGCCGCCTTCACATGCGCTGCTTTGGGGCAGCTTGCCAATCCTCAATTTGCGCGCCTGCCATTTGCGGGCCATGTGGTGGCGCCAGAACCAGTCGGCGATGACATAGCCGATGATGGCCGAAGCCACCGATATCAGGGTCAGGCCGAACAGCATGGCGGGCGCGGCTTCCGAAAACAGCCAGCTCGTCCACTGGCGGATGCTCGCATGTTCGCTGACCAGCGCCATGAAACTCGACGCGTCCGCCGTGCGCCCGAGCGCGAGGTTGCCGAGATAGACCGATGCCCACAGGATCAAAGGCGTCGTTGCGGGGTTGGACAGAAAGGTCATCGCCGCCGCGATCGGAATATTGGCACGGAACGGCAAGGCCAGCAGCGCCGCGCCCGCGATCTGAATGCCGGGGATCAGCAGGAAGATGCCGACCAGCAGCCCCAGCGCCACGCCGCGCGGCACCGAACGGCGGGTGAAGCGCCACAGGGAAGGTTCCAGCACGCGATGCGCCACCGGCGCGAGGAAGCGGTTATGCTCCAGGCTTTCGCGGGTAGGGGCATTGGCGTGCCACCAGCGGGAAAAGCGCCCCAGACTCTTCTTGCCGTCCATCAGCCATGTTCTTTCATGATGCGCTGCTGGTCCCGCTTCCAGTCGCGCGCCTTGATGGTCTCGCGCTTGTCGTGATTCTGCTTGCCCTTTGCCAGTGCCAGCTCGACCTTGGCCCGGCCCTGGCCGTTGAAATAGATCATCAACGGCACCAGCGTCATGCCCTTGCGCTCGACGGCGCCCTGCATCTTGGCGATCTCGCGTTCGTGCAGCAACAGCTTGCGCGGCCTTTTGGGCGTGTGGTTCTCGCGATTGCCATGACTATATTCGGGGATGTTGCTGTTCACCAGGAAGACCTGGCTGCCCTTAACCTCCGCATAGCTTTCGGCGATATTGCCCTCGCCGGCGCGCAACGCCTTCACTTCCGTACCCTGCAGGGCGATGCCCGCCTCGAAGATGTCCTCGATGAAATATTCGAAGCGCGCGCGCCGGTTCTCGGCGACGATCTTCTTCTTGTCGAAAGTTTCTGGACGGGGGCGGGCCATGATTCCAATCTAATCCAAATCTACGAACGGATATGGGGATGAAGCCCGTACATCCTAATCCTTCAAACCAGTCCGGCGATCTCCAGCGCCCGGTCGACCGCCAGCCGGCTCGCTTCCGACGGCCAGGTGATCGGCAGGCGAAGCTCGCCCGGCATGTCCGACCGGACCCGCGTCAGCGCATATTTGACCGGTCCAGGTGAAGAATCGCTGAACAGCGCATCGTGCAGCGGATAGAGCCGGTCCTGCAAGGCCAGCGCCTGCGTCCAGTCGCCCGCCGCCATCGCCGCCTGGAAGTCCGCGCAAAGCCGGGGCGCGATATTGGCGGTGACGGAGATGCAGCCGACGCCACCCATCGCGTTGAAACCCAGCGCGGTCTCGTCATTGCCAGAAAGCTGGCAGAAGCGCGGGCCGCAGGCGAGCCTCTGTGCGGTGACCCGCCCCAGATTTCCGGTAGCGTCCTTGATGCCGACGATGGACTGATATTCCTCGGCCAGGCGGTACATGACCGGCACGCCGATGTCTGTGATGGTGCGGCCGGGCACATTGTAGAGGATGATCGGCAGGTCGCAGCGCTCGGCGAGATAGGCGAAATGCTGGTAGACGCCGTCCTGGCTCGGCTTGTTGTAATAGGGTGCGACTACCAGTGCCGCGTCGGCGCCGGCGCCTTGCGCGGCAAACATATGATCCAGCGCGATTCGCGTATCGTTCGATCCGCAGCCCGCAATCACGGGGACCCGCCTGGCCGCCTGGTCGACGCAGATGGCGATGACGCGGTTATGCTCCTCCACCGTCATCGTCGCGCTCTCGCCGGTGGTGCCGCAGGGCACCAGTGCGCTCGACCCCTCGGCGATCTGCCAGTCGACGAGCGCGCGAAAGGCCGCCTCGTCCACAGCGCCGTCCCGGAATGGCGTGACCAGAGCCGGAATCGACCCGGAGAACATGATTAAACTCCTTCAACTCGCCTGCCTTTCAGGGCATCATGGCGCGGACGGGCGCTATAGCGCGTCATTCAGGGCCTGATAAGGATGCAATCGCGATAATGTCCAGTAGGGTGATCCCTCCCTTCGCACACGCTCCCATGGTACGCATGACCTTTGCCGTCTTTCTTCTGCTCGCCGCCAGCGCCAGCGCGCAAACGGAATCCGGCGCGCCGCCGCCCAGCTATCCGCCGGGCGCCGTGGTGCAGCCGCTGCCGTCGCAAATCCCGCCGCCCGTTCCACAAGCCTATCAGCCCAGCCAGTGGCAGGACGCCGCCAGCCGCGTCGGCGCGCCCAGCGACGCCTCGATCGGAGCGACCATCGCGCAGTGGCGCGCGCTGCAGCAGAGCGACGTGCTCGGCTTTTCTGCCTATGCCGGCTTCATCACCACCAACCCCGGCTGGCCGGGCGAGGACCGGATGCGCAAGCTGGCCGAAGGCGGGATCAATCCCGACAGCTTCGATCCGCGCCAGGTCGCCGCCTTTTTCGACCGCTTCCCCGCGCGGACCGCGACAGGCCATGCCCGCAACGCGCTGGCGCTGATGCAGCTCGGCCGCATGGACGCGGCAAGGGTCGCCGCGCGCAATGCCTGGATCAAGGGGTCGCTGTCGGTCAGCGACGAGTCGCGCATCCTGAGCGCCTTCGGGTCGGGACTGACGATGGCCGATCACGACCAGCGGGCCGACGCGCTGCTGTGGGCGGGCGACCTGGCCGGAGCGCAGCGGATGCTCGGCTATGTGTCGCCGGCGCGGCGAGCCGTGTTCGACGCGCGCATCGCGTTTCGCCGCAAGGCGCCGGATGCCGCCGCGAAGATGCAGATCGCCGAGGGCGCGGGCGTGGGGGATGCAGGCTATGTCGCCGACAAGGCGCTATGGTTGCGCAACAGCGGCAACTGGATCGCCGGGCGGCAATATCTGTCCAACCGGCCGGCACTGACATATCGGCCGGCCAATGCCGAACAGTGGTTCGAAGTGCTCCTGGGCCAGGCGCGCGCGTCCGCCGCCGACAGCCAGTGGAGCTTTGCCTATGCGATCGCCAGCAAGCTGGACGACGCCTATGCACCCGGCATCGACGTTTCCGACCGGCCGATCGGCGAGCGTGACGATTATACCAGCCTCGCCTGGCTGGCCGGCACCACCGCCTATTATAATCTGAACCGGCCCGGCGACGCGCTGCCGATGTTCCGTCGCTACGCCAACGGGGCGAAATCGCCACAGACAAAATCCAAGGGCTTCTACTGGGCCGGACGCGCTGCGCTGGCCGCCGGCGATCCGGCGGGAGCAAATGGCTATTTCGCGCAGGCGGCCGCCTTTGCCGATCAATATTATGGCCAGCTCGCGCTGGAGCGGCTCGGCCGCCCGGTGCCGCCGCCCGTTACGGTGGAGCGCGGGATCCAGATTTCCGCTGCCGATCGCGCCGCCTTCAACAGCCGGTCGGTGGTGCGCGCTGTCCGGGCGCTCGGGCAGATGGGCTATTGGGAGGACCAGAGCAAGTTCGCCCGTGCCATCGCCAACAATGCCGACGGCGATATCGATCATTTTCTCGCGGCCGAACTGGCGCGCAATATCGGCCGGCCCGACATGAGCGTGATGGTGGGCCGCCGAGCGGTCTCCAGCGGCCTCAACGGCTATGGCGAGAGCGCCTTTCCGCGCGTGCCCGTGCCGTCGGCTGCGCAGTCCAACTGGACGATGGTGCACGCGATCGCGCGGCAGGAAAGCCAGTTCGACAAGCAGATCGTCAGCCATGCGGGCGCGCGCGGGCTGATGCAGCTGATGCCCGGCACCGCGCGCGAGCAGGCGGGGAAGCTGGGCATGGGCTATGCGCCCGGCTCGCTCGATGACCCGAGCTACAACATCATGCTCGGCTCCGCCTATTTCCAGCGGATGCTCGACTATTTCGGCGGCAGCTATCCGTTGGCGGTCGCCGCGTACAATGCCGGGCCGGGCAATGTGAACAAGTTCATTGCGGCCAATGGCGACCCGCGTCTGCCCGGCGCCGACATGATCCGCTGGATCGAGCAGATCCCGATTTACGAGACCCGCAACTATGTGCAGCGGGTTCTGGAAAACGCGGTCGTCTACGACGCGATGAACCCCGAGCGGGCGAAGTTCAGGGGGACGAATGCGGTGCTGTCGCGCTATCTGGGCAAGCAGACGCCGGGCTGATCCAGCTTTGAGCCGGATGATGATCCCGATGACACGGGCTAGATGGTGACCATGCCGGCGCATTTTCCCAATTACATCTCGCCCGAGGGCTTCGCGAGGCTGCGGGCCGAATATGATCATTTGCTGGGCGTGGAACGGCCCGCGATCGTCGAGGTCGTCAGCTGGGCGGCTGGTAATGGTGATCGCAGCGAGAATGGCGACTATCTTTATGGCCGCAAGCGGATGCGGGAGATTGACGGGCAGCTGAAGCGCCTGTCGCGCAAGATGAAGGAGGCGAAGGTCGTCGATCCCCGGCACCAGCCCGACAAGAGCCGCGTCTATTTCGGCGCGACCGTGACCATCGCCGACGAGGATGACAATCACCGTACCGTCACCATCTTCGGCAATGACGAGACGGACGTGGACGCGGGCCGCATCGGCTGGGGATCGCCGATCGCGCGGGGCCTGCGCGGCGCGGCGGTCGGTGACGTGCGACGCATAGCATTGCCGGCGGGCGAGAAGGAATTCGAGGTGATGGCGATCAGCTATCCGGCCTGAGCCGGAGCCGCTCACGGCCAGGCAGCGCTGGATCCAGTGACCGTCCCGCCGTTCGTTCAAGCGAGGTCGAGAGGCGCGGACGCAGCGCCGGCGGCTTCTCGACCTCGCTCGAAGCGAACCGATGGGGGCGGCGACGTGATGTCATTCGACCCTAATCATGCGGTCGCAAGGTACGGTTGAGCGTGTCCAGCACTTCGGCGATCGGTTCCGTCACGGTCACGCTGCGGCCTTCGCCGAAGCGGATGCGCGTGCCTTCGTTGACCGACGAGACGAAGGTGACCTGCGCGGCGTTCACGGCGGTTTCGGTCCGATCAGTGCCGACGAACATGACGAGCATGGCTTTCCTCTCCTCTATTGTTGGACAGGCAGAGTAGCGCCGATTTCAGGGCGCGCCAGCGGGTTTGTAGCCGAAAGCCTCCTGTGCGAGCCTGACGACCGCCGGGTCGGCTGCTGGGAAATCCATCGGCACCCGCTTTTCGAGGGCGTCGGCGACACAGGTCAGCGCCGCGATACGTCCGGCCTTGCGGTGATTATTGTCGATGACGTGCCAGGGTGCGTGCTTCGTATCGGTCTTGTCGAACATCGCGGCGAGCGCGTCCATATAGTCGGCGCGGCGGACGCGGTTGCGATAGTCGTCGGTGCCGGTCTTCCAGCGCTTCCAGGGCGTGTCGAGCCGCTCGGTCAGCTGTTTGTCCTGCGTTTCCTGGGTGATGTGGACGAACAGCTTGACGATGTTCGTCCCCGCCTCGATCTGCGCCTCCTCGAAGGCGTTGATCTCCTTGTAGCCGCGTTTCCAGTCCTTCTTCGTGGCGAAGCCCTCGACCCGCTCGACCAGCACGCGGCCGTACCAGCTGCGGTCGAACACGGAGATATGCTTGCCGGCGGGCAGGCGCGTCCAGAAGCGCCAGAGGAAATGATGATCGCGCTCCTCCTCATTGGGGGCGGAGATCGGCCAGACGCGGTAGTAGCGCGGGTCCCATTCGGCGGTCATGCGCTTGATGATGCCGCCCTTGCCCGCCGCATCCCAGCCCTCGAGCAGGATGACGCTGCGCCGGTTATGAATGACGTGCGCGACCTGGATCTTGGCGAGCCGCTGCTGGAGCGCGGCGAGGGTCGCGTCATAGTCACCCTTGTAGGGCTTGCCCTTTTCGAAGTCGGAAAGGTGGATGGCCAAATCAGGATACTCCGATGCAAGGGACGCCGTAACGCGCGATCAGGCCGTCGTCCGTCATGATTCGCGCCTCCTCGACCATGGCATGAGCGATGATCAGGTGGTCGAATGGGTCGCAATGCAACAGCGGCGGCATCTCTAGCATACGCAAATCCTCTGCACGGACGGGGAGGATGTATACGCCTTCGCCCTCCGGCCGGGCCAGTATTTCGGCGCCCCGTTCATCCAGTTTGTGATATGATCGATCCAGCGTGACCATTTGTTCAAGTGAGACGCGGAGGCTTCGAAGCCGGGCGACCGCGTATCGAGAGACTTCTCTTTCGTTTTGGCGCCTTCGCGTCTCCGCCTAAAATTTAATCGCACAGAGGCGCAGAGGGAAGAACTCTGCGATCTCTGCGCCTCTGCGCGAAATATCTCTCTCCAATGCGGGCTTAGGGTCAGCCCTTTGCCTGCGGTTCCACCACGCGGATGTGCAGTTCGCGCAGCTGCTTGAGTTCCGCCGACGACGGCGCATTCATCAGCAGGTCTTCGGCGCGCTGGTTCATTGGGAAGAGGGTGACTTCGCGCAGATTCTGCGCGCCGCACAAGAGCATGACGATGCGATCGACGCCCGCCGCCATGCCGCCGTGCGGGGGCGCGCCATACTGGAAGGCGCGGTACAGGCCGCCGAAACGCTCCTCCACATCCGCCTTGGACAGGCCGACCCGTTCGAACGCCTTGACCATCAAGTCGGGATGCTGGTTGCGGATCGATCCCGACGCAATCTCGTAGCCGTTGCAGACGAGGTCGTACTGATAGGCCTTGATCGTCAGCGGGTCCTGCCCGTTCAGCGCATCAAGGCCACCCTGCGGCATCGAGAAGGGGTTGTGGGCGAAGTCGATCGACTTCGTATCCTCGTCATACTCGTAGAAGGGGAAATCGACGATCCAGGCGAGTTCGAAGCGGTCCTTGTCGATCAGGTCCAGCGTCTCGCCGACGCGGATGCGGGCGAGGCCGGCGAGCTTGGCCGCCTGGCTTTCCTTGCCGGCGGCGAAGAACACGCCGTCATTGGGGCCGAGGCCGAGCGCGGCGACCAGCTTGGCGGTCGCCTCCTCGCCATGATTCTTGGCGATCGGGCCACCGGGAACGCCGTCCTTGATGTTGATATAGCCAAGGCCGGAATAACCCTCCGTCCGTGCCCAATTGTTCGTGTCGTCGAAGAATTTTCGGCTGCCGGCGCCCGCGCCCGGCGCCGGGATCGCGCGGATCACGCCGCCGCCCTCGACGATGCCGGCGAAGATGCCGAAGCCCGAACCCACGAAATGATCCGTCACATCGGTGATGAGGAGCGGGTTGCGCAGGTCGGGCTTGTCGCTGCCATATTTCAGCAGCGATTCGGCATAGGGAATGCGCTGGAAGCTGCCTGCCGGTGTCACCGGCTTGCCGTCGGCGAACTGCTCGAACAGCTGCGCCATGACCGGCTCCATCGTGTTCCAGACGTCCTCCTGCGTGACGAAGCTCATTTCCAGGTCGAGCTGGTAAAACTCGCCGGGCAACCGGTCGGCGCGGGGGTCTTCGTCGCGGAAGCAGGGGGCGATCTGGAAATAGCGGTCGAAGCCCGCGACCATCAGCAACTGCTTATATTGCTGTGGCGCCTGCGGCAGGGCGTAGAATTTGCCGGCGTGGATGCGGCTGGGCACCAGGAAGTCGCGCGCGCCCTCGGGGCTGGACGCGGTCAGGATCGGCGTCGAATATTCGGTGAAGCCGATGCCCTCCATCCGGCGGCGAATGTCGGAGATGATCTTCGTGCGCTTGACGATGTTGGCGTGCAGCGTTTCGCGCCGCAGGTCGAGGAAGCGGTAGCGCAGGCGGATATCCTCCGGATATTCCTGCTCGCCCGCAACCGGCAGCGGCAGTTCGGCCGCGGCGGACAATATGGTGACGCCATCAGCCACGACCTCGATCGTGCCGGTGGCCATCTTGGCGTTGATCGCTTCGGCGTCGCGCGCGACCACCTTGCCCGCTATCGTCACGACCGATTCCAGCCGCAACCCCTCCAGGGCCTTGAGCGGATCGCTGTCGGCGCGCGCGACGATCTGGGTGATGCCATAATGGTCGCGCAGATCGACGAACAGCACTCCGCCATGGTCCCGCTTGCGGTGCACCCATCCCGAAAGGCGGACTTCGCTGCCCACCTCCGCCATCGTCAGGGCGCCGCAGTTGTGGGTGCGATAGGCGTGCATGGCGGTCATTCTTTCGATTCCAAGATACGGATATGACAAAGCGGTGCGGGCGGGTTATGGGCTTGGGGTCGTAACGACCAGCCCGCCAGGAAGCGGGCCAGCCCATAATAAGATAGACGCCCATATGCAAATTCATCCGCTGATTACCGACAGTGCCACGCTCGCCACCTTCTGCGCCCGCATCGCGAAATCTCCCTATGTCGCCATCGACACCGAGTTCATGCGCGAAAACAGCTATTGGCCGGAACTGTGCCTGATCCAGGTCGCCGATGCGCACGAAGCCGCGGCGATCGACCCAAAAGCACCGGGGCTGGACATGAAGCCACTGCTCGACCTCATGACGAACAATGAGGACGTGCTGAAGGTCTTCCATGCCGGCGGCCAGGATATCGAGATCATCTACAACCTGACCGGCCGCACGCCGCATCCGATGTTCGACACCCAGATCGCGGCGATGGCGCTCGGGCTTGGCGAACAGATCGGCTACGGCAATCTGGTCGAGGCGTGGCTGGGCGTCAGCCTGGACAAGGGCGCGCGCTTCACCGACTGGGCGCGCCGCCCGCTCGACAAGCGCCAGATCGACTATGCAATCGGCGACGTCACCTACCTCATCGAAATCTTTCCCAAGATGCTGGAAGAACTGCGCAAGACCGGGCGCGGCGGCTGGCTCGACCAGGAGATGGAGCGGATCAGCGACGTCGAAAACTACGTCAACGAGCCCGAGGAAGCATGGCGCCGGGTGCGCATTGCCAGCAAGAAGGCGGACGTGCTCGGCCGCTTGAAGGCGCTGGCCGCCTGGCGCGAGCTGGAGGCGCAGGACAAGAACCTGCCCCGCGGACGCATCGTCAAGGACGAGACACTGGCCGACATCGCCAGCCACCCGCCGCGCCTCCAGGAGGATCTGGGCAAGGTCCGGGGCCTCAGCGCGACATGGCGGACCAACGATATCGGCGCGCGGCTGATGGCGGCGCTGAACGCGCACAAACCGCTCGGCCGCGAGGAATTGCCCGAGCGCGATCCCAAGCGGCCGGGCCTGGGCAAGGATGGCGCGCTGGTCGCGGACCTGCTGAAACTTCTGCTCAAGATCCGCTCGCGCGATATCAATGTGGCCTCGCGGCTGATCGCGCGCAGCGACGATATCGACGCGCTGGCTGCGGGCGTGCGCGAGGGGCTGTCGATCCTAGACGGCTGGCGCTACGAACAGTTCGGGCGCGATGCGGTCGATCTGGTCGAGGGGCGGCTCGCGTTCGCGGTGAAGGGCGGCCGGCTCAAGATGACGCGGACGGAATAGCTCTGCAGGAGAACGATGATGCGCGCGCTCTTGATGCCCCTTCTCGTCCCGCTCGCCGCCTGTCAGGGCGCCGACGGCGGAGGTCCCGCGACGCTGCCGCCGGTTGCCCGTGAAGGCGTCTGCGACAATGGATCGCTTGCATCCTTCGTCGGTCAGACCGCGACCGCAGACCTTGGCGCAGCCATGCTCAAGGCGTCGGGCGCCCGCGCTTTGCGCTGGGCGGGGCCGGGCATGGCCGTCACGATGGATTTCAGGCAGGATCGCCTGACCGTCGCCTATGACGAGAAGATGATCGTCATTCGCGCCAGCTGCGGCTGAGCATGACCGCCACGCCTGCCTGGCCGCCCCGGAGCGCGCCGCGCCTCTATGTCGAAACGCAGCTGGGCGAAGGCATGGCGGTGCATGTGGACGGCAATCCCGCCCATTATCTCATCAGCGTCATGCGCGCGAAGCCGGGCGACATCGTGCTGCTGTTCGACGGCCGATCGGGCGAATGGGCGGCGCGGGTGCGCGACGTGCGCAAGCGCGACCTGATGCTCGATATCGTCGAACGGACGAAGTCACCCGAAACCGTGCCCGACTTCTGGCTTTGCTGCGCGCCGATCCGCAAGGGCCGGATCGACCTGATCGCGGAGAAAGCGTGCGAGCTGGGCGTGGCCAAGCTCCAGCCGGTGCTGACCCGGCGCGCGGTCGTGGACAAGCTCAATTTCGATCGGCTGCACGCGCATCTGGTGGAAGCCGCCGAGCAGTGCGGGCGCACCGCGCTGCCCGATCTGGGCGAGATGGTGAAGCTGGATGCGCTGCTTGGGCAGTGGCCGACCGGCCGCCACCTCTTCTTCGCCGACGAGACCGGCGGTGCATCGATGGAATCGGCGTTTCGCGCGCATCCCGGTCCGGCGGCGCTGCTGATCGGCCCCGAGGGCGGCTTCGACCCCGCCGAGCGTGCCGCCATCCGCGCCCATCCGGCCGCCGTGCCGCTGTCCCTTGGCCCCCGCATCTTGCGCGCTGAGACCGCGGCGATCGCCGCCACTGCGGCATGGATGGCGATCAACGGGGACTGGAATGCCGTTGCACCTGGTCCGCGTGAGGACGAAAAACGCTGAACCGGCCTGTGCTCTACAGCTTCCGGCGCTGCCCCTATGCGATCCGCGCCCGGCTTGCGCTGCTCATCAGTGGGCAGTCGGTGGAACTGCGCGAGGTCATATTGCGCGACAAGCCGCAGGCCTTGCGCGAAGCGTCTCCCAAGGCGAGCGTACCCGTGCTGGTGCTGCCCGATGGACATGTGATTGATGAAAGCCTGGACATCATGGTCTGGGCGCTTGGCCGATCGGACCCCGAAGCGTGGCTGGCCCGGCAGGATGCGTCCCTGATCGCGGCAAATGACGGCCCGTTCAAACATCATCTGGACCGCGCCAAATATCCCGACCGCCACGGCAGCGATCCGGCTCAGCATCGCGAGGCTGCGCTTGCGATGCTGCGGACGCTCGACGCGGGCCTCGCCGGTACCGATCAACTCAGTGGCAACCGGCGCGGCCTGACCGACATGGCGCTGTTCCCCTTCATTCGCCAGTTCGCGGCGATCGATCCCGCCTGGTTCGCGGCGCAGCCCTTGTCACGCCTGCACCGCTGGCTTGACGGCCATCTGGGCAGCCCCCTGTTCGCCGCCGCGATGCTGCGCGTGGCGCCCTGGCGGGAGGGGGACGGGCCGGTGATCTTCGGCGACGGGCAGGGCCGGCCCCGCGCCTGACATGGTGCCCGGACTGGTGGTGGCTTGTACGTGTCCGGTCCGCCAGGCCGCTTTACAAACAGTTTCATTCCGCAATCGGATTGCGCTCTTCCCAAGCGCAACTTATGTGACCCACGCGCGCTTCGCTTTGACGCGCACGGGGGACAGGCTAAGGGCGGGGCATGAGCACCAGGACGGACTCGGGCAAGCATGACCCGCTGATCGAAAATCGCGACCAGCTGATCGCGGCCTTCGCCAAGGGCGAAAAGCCCAGGGATCGCTGGCGCATCGGCACCGAGCATGAGAAGTTCGTTTACGCGACGGACGATCACCACGCGCCATCCTATGAAGAACAGAGCGGCATCCACACGCTGCTGATCGGTCTGACCCGTTACGGCTGGGAGCCGGTCTACGAGGGCGGCAACATCATCGCGCTGTCGGGCAGCGACGGCACGATCAGCCTGGAGCCGGCAGGGCAGCTGGAACTGTCGGGCGCGCCGCTCGACAACCTGCACGAGACCTGTGCCGAAACCGGCCGCCATCTGGAGCAGGTCCGCTATGTCGGCGAGAAGCTGGGCCTGGGCTTCCTCGGCCTTGGCATGTGGCCGGACAAGACACGCGCCGAACTGCCGATCATGCCCAAGGGCCGCTACGAGATCATGCTGCGGCACATGCCGCGCGTTGGCTCGCTCGGGCTCGACATGATGCTGCGCACCTGCACCATCCAGACCAATCTGGACTATGGCAGCGAAGCAGACATGGCGCAGAAGTTCCGCGTCTCCCTCGCGCTGCAGCCGCTGGGTACGGCGCTGTTCGCCAATTCGCCCTTCACTGAAGGCAAGCCCAACGGCTATCTTTCCTATCGCAGCCATATCTGGTCGGACACCGACCCCGGCCGCACCGGGATGCTACCCTTCGTGTTCGAGGATGGCTTCGGATATGAGCGCTATGCTGACTACGCGCTCGATGTGCCGATGTACTTCGTCTATCGCGACGGCAAATATATCGACGCGGCGGGCCTCAGCTTCCGAGACTTCCTGGCCGGCAGGCTCGCTGTCCTGCCGGGCGAGAAGCCGACGGAGAAGGATTGGGAGGATCATCTGTCCACCGCCTTCCCTGAAGTGCGGATGAAGAGCTTCCTTGAGATGCGCGGGTCCGACGGCGGGCCACATGACAGCATCTGCGCGCTGCCTGCCCTGTGGGTCGGGCTGCTCTACGATCAGGGCGCGCTGGATGCGGCGTGGGATCTGGTCAAGGGCTGGAGCATGGAGGCGCGCCAGACACTGCGCGACTCCGTGCCGAAGCTGGGGCTGGACGCGCCGATCGGCGACGGGCGCAGGCTGCGCGACATTGCCGGCGACGTGCTGGGCATCGCGCGGTCGGGCCTGGCTGCGCGCGGCCGGCTCAACGCGGCCGGTGACAATGAGACCGGCTATCTCTCAGCGCTGGAAGAGGTGGTGGCATCGGGCAAGACGCACGCCGAGCGGATGCTCGAGCGCTACCATGGCGAATGGGGTGGAGACGTTTCGCGCGTGTATGGCGAGTATAGTTTCTAGGCATTCAGCGCTCCGGCGAAGGCCGGAGCCAAGGGCCGATGATAGCAGCCTTCCTCCTGGACTCCGGCTTTCGCCGGAAAACGGGCCTGATCACTCCGCCGGCATCAATATCCCGTCCTGCGGCTTCTTACCGGTGATCCAGGCGAACAGCCTCGGCACCGGGGCGTTGCGGTCCATCCAGGCGCTGTAGGCGGCATAGTCCGGGTCGGCGGAGAGATGCTTTTCCTCGGTCTTGGCGCGCCAGAAATAGACGGCGTTAGTGAGCGCCAGCAGCGCGCAATTGCGGACCATGTCGGTCAGGTTGCCAGTCGTGGCCAGAAAGGGCAGCGACGAAAACCACCAGAACAGGTTCTTCGAAAGATAGGCCGGATGGCGCGTCCAGCGATAGGGGCCGTGAGTCAATATGCCGCGATGGGTGAGGTTGGAGAAGCGGATGCCGAACGCCACCGTCGCCCAGGCGTAAAGGCCGGTCAGCACCACAAGCCAGCCGCCGAGCAGCCATTGCAGCGCGGGCGCGCCCTCCGTCCAATAGTCCCATTCCGCGCCGCCGGCATGATAGTCTAGCGGCCCACCGCCACCCATCAGGACGAAGGGCGGATAGCATATCAGCGCCGCGATCCATCCGCTGAGATAGGGGTTGGCCGTGCGGATGTGCGAATCCAGCGGCTTCATCGTCAGCACATAGCCGACCGTCGCCAGGCAGACGTCGATCATGAACATGACTGCGATCAGCAGCGCGGCCAGTGCCACCGGATGGTCGAATGCATCCTCGATCCGCCATTCGACCACGCTGGCGAAATTGCCCGGTACGATCGAGACCATGAAGGCGAGGAAGAAGCCCTTGACCGCCCAGGCGCGGGCATGGTGCCAGACTTGTGTCATGTCGGGGGCGCCGGCCGCGCCGCCAATGACCCACTGGCCGAAATGAAAGCTGGCGTCGCGAGGGTTCACCAGGCGCCGGTCTAGCCAGGCGACATAGGGCACGGACAGCAGCAGCAGCCATGGGGCGGCGACCATGAACAGGTCCATCGAGAAGCGGTAATTGCCATCCCAATACCAGCGCGCGATGCAATAGAAGATCGCGATCGCCAGCCAGGTCGCCCACAGCCCGGCTATCTTGACCAGGGCTGTATCGAACACAGCGCGCCAAGGCCGCGGCGCAGCCTGCCAGTCGATGCCGGTGGAGGCACGGCGATGCACCTTGTCGACGATCAGCGACCACAGCACCATCGGAATGCCGCAGGCGACGACGGCGGCGATGCCCGCATTGGGTCCGCTCATGCCATAATGGCGCGCGACCAGGGTCCAGACGGCGAGGCCGACAAGGCCGGCTATGCCGACCCCATGGCTGACGGCGGACGGCGGGCAGGGATCTGCAGCGTTGCGCATGGCTCGGGGCATAGGGAAAAATGGTAAGCATTGGGTGAAGGGGTCGGCCGCGCTGTTCAGCCGCGGGTGATCGCGCTATCGGGGCGCATGGCAATGGCAGACCAAAAGCCGATCCGCCTGCGGATCGTCATAGGGCAGCCGGTCACTGCTGTGCTCCACAGCCTGCAGGCGAAGGATGACGCGCCGCTCGATCCGAAGCGGTCGGCGCATGGCGAGCCGTTGACCTTCGACATCGCGCTTCGAGTCGGGCCGGGGCCGAAATTTTTCGGCGACCAGGTGCGGCGGGAGGGACCGGAGCGGCGGTTCGTCTATATTCGCATTGGCCAATATGCAGGCGACCCCGACACGCAATGGGCGCGGCGGATGAAGATCGACATCCACGATATTCCGGCCGATCTGCTCGCGCGGGCGCAGAGCGGTGGGATCATCGAAACGCGCGTGCATGGCACTTTGCCGGACGGATCGCCTGCCTGCGGGACCGTGCGGCCTTCGGGGCGGCGCTGGGTCGAGACCTAGGCGGCCAGCGGAAGCGAATCCGCCAGCACACCGCCGCGCGCCGTCAGCGCATAGGCGCTGGTCGGCGGGAAGCCCGCCAGCACGCGCCGGTCCACCAGATCCAGCTCCACCAGCCCGCGCAGGCTGGCCGTCATAGCGCGCGGATTGGCCGCATCCAGGGCGCGGGCGATGGCGTTGAAGCGGCCGTGCCCGTCGGCGATCAGGCGCAGGATCGGCAGGCTCCAGCGGGACAGCGCGTCGGGCGCCAAGCCGAGCTGCGCCTGCGTCGCGACGATTGCCCGGCACGCTTCGCCGATGCGCAGCCCCTCCGCCGTCGGCACATATTCGGGGCGGAGCGGGTGGCCGTGTCCGCTGTTGCGGACGATCCATCCGGCTGCGCCTGCCGCCTCCAGTGTTCGCGTCAGGCTCTCGCGCGACAGACCCAGCCGGTGCGCCATTTCCGCGAAGCGCGTGCCCCTGCGCTCGGCGACCAGCGCCATCAGCGGCACGGTCCAGCGGTAGCGGCCAAGGTCCGACAGGGCGTTGATTGACAGCATTTGACAGTAACTATACTTTCGAGACTGACGAGGCAAGGGACTCGGCACAGGGGCGGGCGGCCCTACGCGTTTCAGGGAGACCGGCGATGGCCACAGTGACGGACGTGCAAGCGGGCAGTGCCGCTGCCATGGATTATGACGGCGGGCTGACGCTTGCGATGCAGACCACCAGCCTCGACCGCGCGATCGACTGGTATCAGTCTGTGCTCGGCTTCACCCTGCTCTATCGGATGGACGACATCGCGTGGTGCGAGCTGGCGAGCCCGGTGGGACGCGTCAATCTGGGCTTCTCGCAGGTCGAGGCGGTGACGCCCGGCGGCGGCGCCGTGCCGACCTGGGGCGTGCGCGACATCGTGGCAGCCAAGGCGGCGCTGGATGGACGGTGCGTCCGCTTCGACGGCGATATCGTCGAATATCCCGGCATGGTGAAGCTGCTGACCTTCTTCGACACTGACGACAATGCGCTGATGCTCTATCAGGATCTGGGAGGCGCTTAGAGTAGAATGATCGCGGACGAAGCGTTGGAGCGTCGGGCTCGATCACGGTGAACCAGCCACCTTCTCGTGTGGCCGATCAAGTCTCGGACGGTGCGGAGCCATCCGCTTCGCGATGTGCGCCAGCTGGTCGGCATGGGCCTTGAGGAAGGCCGGGCGCGCGGTGGCGCGGGTGACACAGGCGCGGGCGGGGGGATGGCCGGTAAAACCGCCCAGCTCGTCCGGCAGGCGGATGTCTCGCGGATGGCCTTGCGGCATGGCGGAACCCGGTCACAAGCGGTGATGACGATGTCGGTCATGGCTGTCAGCTCCCGCCCAGCACGTTGATGGTGAAGGCCAATATGCCCAGGTTGAAGACGAAGGCGGCCAGGCAATGCGCCAGCACGGTCTTGCGGATCTGCGTGGCGTTCACGGCCACGTCGGAGGTCTGGAACGTCATGCCCAGGGTGAAGGCGAAATAGAGGAAGTCCCAGTAGCCGGGCTCCTTCGTCTCCGGAAAGTCGATGCCGCCGCCGTCCTTCCCGTTCGCGCCGGGCAGGTAGAAGATATGCGCATAGTGCATCGCGTAGACGAGGTTGGAAAAGCACCAGGCGAGCGCCAGCGTGACCAGCAGCAGCGCCACGGATGCGGGACCCGGACCGCCATGCTGATTGACCGCGACGCCGACCGCGACCAGCACGACTAGCGATACGATGGCGGTCAGCAGCAGCATCAGCTCGCGATTGGCATCGTTCGCCTCCGCATGGCGACGCATCGTATCGGGTGCCGCGCCGATCAGCGGGACGACGGACAGGATGAAGGCGGCTGCGGCCAGATCGAAGCCGCTCATCACCGCCTCATGCCAGGGCATCGCAAGCGCCAGCGGCGCGGCGATCGCCAGCAGGGCCAGGAACATGCCGTAGCGCCAGGGGAAGATCGGCGATCGGGATGGCTTGCTCATTCGCGCGATTGAAGGCGCAAATGGGGCCCGGCGCAAGGGCCGTTACAGCACCGCCGCGACCAGCCCCATGGCACATGCTT
This sequence comes from Sphingobium sp., assembly GCA_040508785.1. Classification (GTDB taxonomy): domain Bacteria; phylum Pseudomonadota; class Alphaproteobacteria; order Sphingomonadales; family Sphingomonadaceae; genus Sphingobium. Next base: position 16,207 of record JBEVME010000131.1, on the reverse strand, counting down.
CGTTCGCTTCGAGATACCAGTTCTCGGTCGACCGGGCGAGGACGTCGTCCATGGTGACGTTCGATCCCAGGACGATATTGGCAAAGCCTTCATTCTGGATCGCGATCGACGCCTCGATCTCGTTAAGCACGGCCTTCAGCGATGCGACGCAGGTAGACAGCGGACCCTGAAGATGGATGTCCTTGGTGATGATCCGTTCGTGGATCATGACGCGGGTACCGCGCGTCAGATAGCGGTTCTCGACCGCGAAAAATCCCATGAAAGTCGCGCCCGCCGAATAGACGGCGGTCTTGCCCAGGAACACGAGCCGGCGGTTGGGGTAGAGATCGCTGTGGAAGCGGATATCCTCGCCCATCATCCGGGCAATCTCCGGGTCGCCGCCCAGCGTCGATATCTCGACGACGACAAGGCCCTCCTGAGGGGCGGTGGCGAGGACATTCTTGAAATGCAGATACATGCCATGATCGACGACGCCTGCCAGCATGATGGCGGGAAATTCGAAGTCGCGGGCGGTCAGGACGGGAAGCATAGGGACGTGTCTCTCTGAATGGGGATGGGCCGTGGCCCGAAAGGGTGGCCTCCATTACGCATGGGACGCGAATTGGTGCCGCGCGGCCGCAATTTGTTTGGGCTGGCGCCGCGCGCCACAGTCTGTAAAGAACAGATCATGACCAAAGGGCGGTGGGCATGATTGCGAAGCTGAAGGGGCGGCTGGACAGCATGGGGATGGACCATGCCGTCATCGACGTGGGCGGGGTCGGCTATCTGGTCGGCGCCTCATCGCGAACGCTTGGTGCGTTGGGGCAGGTGGGCGAGGCCGTGACGGTTCATACCGAAATGCTGGTGGCCGAGGATTCGATCCGCCTGGTCGGTTTCGCGGTGGCCGAGGAACGCGACTGGTTCCGCCTGCTGATCGGCGTGCAGGGCGTGGGCGCGCGGGTCGCGCTGGCGATCCTGTCGGCGCTGGAGCCCGCCGACATGCACCGCGCAGTCGCGATGGGTGACAAGGCGATGGTCGCGCGGGCGAACGGGGTCGGCCCCAAGCTTGCCGAACGGATCGTGCGCGAATTGAAGGACAAGGTGGGCGTCGCGCCCCCGGGCAGTGCGGTGGCGGCCGGCATGGTGACGGCGCCGGTCGGCAGCCATGCGGCGGATGCGCTGTCGGCGCTGCAGAATCTGGGCTTCAAACCGGGCGAGGCAAGCGCGGCCGTGGCGGCGGCGGAGGCGGAATTGGGCAATGGCACGGGACTGGACGCGCTGGTGCGGCTGGCGCTGCAGAAGGCGGCGAAGTGATGATGCGTGTAACTCTCTTTCGTCATGCTGAACTTGTTTCAGCATCCATGGGGCCGCAAGCGCCGAAGGGGAGTGCGGATGAAAGAGCCTTGCGTCTACATCCTGGCGAGCCAGCCTTATGGGACGCTATACATTGGGTTTCTCTCGCTCGTGCGTTTCGAGATGTGCGACACCATGGAGCAGGCCATCCTGCGCGAGAAGCAGCTGAAACGCTGGCATCGGCAGTGGAAAATCAATCTGATCGAGTCCGAGAATCCGCGGTGGATGGATTTGGCGGTGGGGTCGGGCTCGCCGCCCGTCGCACCGCGCTTGGGGCACAATGGATGCTGAAGCAAGTTCAGCATGACAGGTGGTTTTGGGGCACAGACCGCAAATGACCGAAGACCGCCTCATCACACCCGCCCGCCGGCCCGAGGATGTGGATGCCGCCCTGCGCCCCAAGACGCTCGACGAGTTCGTCGGGCAGCAGGCGGCGAAGGGCAATCTGCGCGTGTTCATCGAGGCGGCCAAGCAGCGGGGCGAGGCGCTCGACCATGTGCTGTTCTTCGGGCCGCCGGGCCTCGGCAAGACGACGCTGGCGCAGATCGTCGCGAAGGAGATGGGCGTGGGTTTCCGCGCCACGTCCGGCCCGGTCATAGCCAAGTCGGGCGACCTCGCCGCGCTGCTGACCAATCTGGACGAGGGCGACGTGCTTTTCGTGGACGAGATCCATCGGCTGAATCCGGCGGTGGAGGAGGTACTCTACCCGGCGATGGAGGACCGCGCGCTCGACCTGATGATCGGGGAGGGGCCGTCGGCGCGGTCGGTGCGGATCGACTTGCCCAATTTCACATTGATCGGGGCGACGACGCGGCAGGGGCTGCTGACGACACCGCTGCGCGACCGGTTCGGCATCCCGGTGCGACTGCAATTCTATACGGTGGACGAACTGGAGCAGGTGGTGCGGCGCGCGGCCGGGCTGCTGGGCTTGGCCGTGACGCCCGACGGCGCCGTGGAGATTGCGCGGCGATCGCGTGGCACGCCCCGCATTGCCGGGCGACTGCTGCGGCGGGTGCGCGACTTCGCCAATGTCGCGGGTGCGGTCGCCGTCGATCGGAAGGTTGCCCACGCCTCGCTCGCCCGGCTGGAGGTGGATCATCTGGGGCTGGACCTGATGGACCGGCGCTATCTGACCATGATTGCCGATATCTATCGCGGCGGGCCGGTGGGGGTAGAGACGCTGGCGGCCGGGCTGTCCGAACCGCGCGACACGGTGGAGGAGGTCATCGAGCCCTATCTGATCCAGCTGGGCCTCATCGCCCGGACCGCGCGGGGACGATGCCTGAACCCGCCGGGGTGGAAGCATCTGGGGCTTGATCCGCCCGCCGGGGCGCAGGACGGATTGTTCGACTGAACCGGACCGAAGCCCGCCAAAAGCCTTGGCTGTCACAGCCTCGCGGCGCTATAGCGTCGATCCCCGAGGAGGCGCGCGGCAGATGCGCCCCCGCAGACAGGAGTATGGGATTGAGGCCGATCGAGCGCTTTCCGAACCTCGTCACCATGTTCTTCGCGCGCGTGCGGGAGCGGGGGGACGCACCGTTCCTGTGGCGCAAGGAGGCCGGACGCTGGGAATCGCAAAGCTGGAACGAGGTTGCCGTCGAGGTCGCGGCGCTCGCCAGCGCGCTGCGCTCGCTGGGGCTGAATGCTGGCGACCCGGTGATGCTGGTAAGCGAGAATCGGCCGGAATTCTGTATCGCGGACCTGGCGATTATGGCCGCGGGCTGCGTCACCGTGCCGACCTACACGACTAACACGACGCGAGATCACCAGCATATATTGACCGACAGCGGCGCCCGCGCGGTGATCGTGTCGACCGCCAAGCTGGCGCAGGTGCTGATGCCCGCCGTCGTGCGCAGCCAGGCGCAGTTCGTCATCGGCATGGAGCCGCTGCGCGGCGCGCAGGGCACGTCTACCTGCCATGTGTGGAGCGAACTGATCGCGCGCCACCCGACCGAGGTGGACGTGTGCGCGATGGAGCAGACCGCGACGCGCGAGGACCTGGCCTGCATCATCTACACCAGCGGCACGGGCGGCGCGCCGCGCGGCGTGATGCAGCATCACGGAGCGATCCTGTGCAACGTGGAGGGTGCCGGAACCCTCGTGGCCGAGGATTTCGGCTGGGACGACGAGGTCTTCCTGTCCTTCCTGCCTTTGAGCCACGCCTATGAGCATAGCGGCGGGCAATATCTGCCGATGATCCTGGGCGGGCAGATCCATTATGCGGAGGGGCTGGAGAAGCTGTCGAGCAATATCGAGGAGGTGCGGCCGACCATCATGGTGGTGGTTCCGCGCCTGTTCGAGGTGCTGCGCACGCGGATCATCAAGTCGATCGAGAAGCAGGGCAAGTTCCCCGGCTGGCTGCTGGAACAGGCGCTGCGGATCGCGGCGAGGGAGCGGGACGGCAAATCCTCGGTCCTGGACCTGCCTATGAAGCTGCTGCTGGCGCGGACGCTCAAGCCCAAGATCGCCGCGCGCTTCGGCGGGCGGATGAAGGCGCTGGTGTCGGGCGGCGCACCGCTCAATCCCGATGTCGGCCTGTTTTTCCAGGCCGTGGGGCTGACCCTGCTGCAAGGCTATGGCCAGACCGAGGCGGGGCCAGTCATCAGCTGCAACCGCCCGCGCGCCGGCATCGCCATGGATACGGTCGGCCCGCCGCTGGATGGCGTCGAGGTGCTGATCGCCGAGGATGGCGAGATATTGGTGCGCGGGGAGCTGGTCATGCATGGCTACTGGCGCAACCCGGCCGAGACCGAGAAGGCGCTGAAGGACGGCTGGCTGCATACCGGCGACATTGGCGAGATCGACGCCAGAGGCCGCATCCGCATCACCGATCGCAAGAAGGACCTGATCGTCAACGACAAGGGCGATAATGTGTCGCCCCAGAAGGTCGAGGGAATGCTGACGCTCCAGCCCGAGATCGGCCAGGCCATGGTCCATGGCGACCGGCGTCCCCACCTGGTCGGCGTGCTGGTGCCCGATGCCGAATGGACCCGCGAATGGGCGGCAGCGAACGGGCGCGAAGTTGCGGGGATCGAGGCTGACCCGGCCTATCTCGCGGCGTTGAGGGCGGCGGTCGATCGGGTGAACGAAGACCTGTCGGTGCTGGAACGGGTGCGGCGCTTCATCCTGGCGGACGAACCGTACGCGATCGAGAATGAGGAAATGACGCCGTCGATGAAGATCCGGCGCCATGTCATCCGCCGGCGCTACCAGGATCGGCTGGACGCGCTGTACAAGGGATAGGGATCAACCCGGCTTGCGATAGGGGGTGAAGTCGCCGAGCGCGCAGCTGCCCGTCGGCATACCGATGCTCAGGTCGGCGCTGTGGGCGATGTCGCCCCGGCAGATGTCCGATCCCCAGCTGCGCGTAACCAGCGCGTCGCCTCGGGTGAGGCCGGTGCAGCTGCCGATCAGGTCGTTGCGATAGACGAGTTTGCGGCTGACCCGGTACAGCAGTACGTTGCCGCTGATGACGGTGAGGTCGGTGCTGGGAAATCGGCTGATGCAGGCGACCTTGGTGCCCGGCGTCAGGCCGGCCAGCGCCTTGTCGAGCTTGCCCGCCTGCTTGGCGGTCAGCGGGGCGGGCTCATAGGCGCCCGCGCAGGACGCGAGCAGCAGGGGCGTCAGGCAGATCAAGGCGCGCATGGCGTTTCTCCAAATGGTCGCCGACTTTTCCGGTCATTTACGGGCAATAGCGCAATCGCCGTCAGGCCGCATCCTTGGCCGCGCGCCGCTCGGCCAGTTCGCCCACGTCGCGCGCGCGCATGAAGACGTTGGTGGCCCGTTCCAGCCCGATGGTCGTCGGCACGGTCGCCTCGCCGAGCGCGCGGGCGGCGTCGACATCGCGCATCCGGGCGATGAGCGCCGCATTATCCGGCTCCACGGTGAGCGCGAAGCGACCGTTCGACTGGGTATATTCATGCGCGCAATAGACGGTCGTGTCGTCGGGCAGTGCGCGAAATTGCCGCATATTTTCGAACATCTGCGCCGCCGTACCCTCGAACAGCCGGCCGCAGCCCATGGCGAACAATGTGTCCCCGACGAAGACGATGCGGTCTTCGGGCAAGTGATAGGCGATATGCCCGGCGGTATGCGCCGGCACGTCCAGCACCTGCGCGACATGCTCGCCGATGCGCACGCTGTCACCGCCGCCTACCTGCCGGTCGAGCGTGTCGATCTTTCCCGCTTCCGCCGCCGGGCCGGTGATGGTGCAGCCGCCCCATGCCTGCGCCGCGGCCTTGATCGCGGCGTTCCCCCCGACATGGTCGGGATGCCAGTGGGTGTTCCAGATCTGGCCAATGGTCCAGCCGCGCGCCGCGGCCGCCTCCAGCACCGGCTCCGCCACGGCCGGATCGACGACCACGGTGTCACCGCTGGCATCGTTATGCATCAGCCAGACATAATTGTCGCTCAGCACCGGGATACGGACGACTTCGAGCATCACCACACTCCTATATTGGGCATGGATGCCCAGGGTTCCGCCGGTTCCAGCCTGCCGTCCTGCAACAGTTCGATCGAGATATTGTCGGGCGTACGCACAAAGGCCATGTGCCCGTCGCGCGGCGGCCGGTTGATCGTGATGCCCGCGTCCATCAGCCTTTGGCATGTCTCGTAGATATTCGCTACCCGATAGGCGAGGTGGCCGAAATTGCGCCCTTCGCCGTAATGTTCCCCAGCGCTGCCATCCTCCGCCGGCCAATTATAAGTCAGTTCAACCTGTGCATCCTCGTCGCCCGGCGCGGCCAGGAAGACCAGCGTGAACCGTCCGCCCTCATTGTCGAAGCGCCTTTGCTCCTGGAGCCCGAGCAACTCGAAAAAGGCGACCGTCCTTTCGATGTCGGTGACGCGGATCATCGTGTGCATATATTTGGGCAAAGGGCGCTCCGTTCGTCGCTATAAAGCAACGGTTCATCTAAGCAATGGCAGGTGGCACCAAGATAGGGCGCATGGAGCGCCGACGGAAGAGGGAGGACGAGCCGATGGCGTTGGACATGCGCGAGAAGATATTGCTGGGCAGCGCCGGTCTGCTGGCATTCGGCATGATCGCGGGCGGCTATCTGCTGGGCGACGGGATGAAGCGGGCGCAGGCGGCGCAGCGCTCCGTTACCGTCCGGGGGCTCGCGGAGAAGGATGTGACGGCGGACCTCGCGACCTGGTCGATCAGCTATTCGGCGACCGGCTTCGACCTGCCGTCGGTGCGCGCCGAGATCGACAACAATACCAATCAACTCAAGGCCTATTTCAACAGCCTCGGCTTCAAGCCCGCGGAACTCACCCCGGTCGGCGCCGGCGTGAACCAATATATCAACAACGGCGTCAACAATATCACCATCACGCAGCGGATGCTGCTGCGCACGGCCGATATCAAGCGGGCGGAGCGGGCCGTCGCGCAGCAGTTCGACCTCGTCCGGCGTGGCGTCACGCTGCAGGAAGGGTCGGGGATGAAATACAGTTTCACCAAGCTCAACGACGTGAAGCCGCCGATGGTCGCCGCCGCCACCAAGGACGCGCGCGCCGCAGCCGAACAGTTCGCGCAGGATAGCGGCACCAGCGTGGGCGGCATCAAGAGCGCGACCCAGGGCTATTTTTCGATCGACGCGCGCGACGGCGAAGGCGACGGGTCGTCCGACACGCCCTACAAGAAGGTGCGCGTGGTCACGACGGTCGACTTCTACCTGAACTAGCGCGTCGGCCGGGCGGAGGGCTCCGGCGGCAGGCTTCCCAGATTCTCCGAAGCGGCCTTTGCAGCGGGTGTATCGGGTGCCAGCCGGACGGCACGCTGCCAGGCGGATCGCGCAATATCCTCGTGCCCGGTCAGGATTGCGATATTGCCTTCCTCCAGGGCGACCGAGGCATCGTCGGGCGACAGGGCGACGGCACGGGCGATATGCGCCTGGGCCACGCCCATCTGGTCCATGCGCCGGGCAAGCGTTGCCGACAGCAGCCAGGCCAGCGGATCATTGGGCGCGTGGTCGAGCGCGACGTCGAGGGATTCGCGCGCGCCCGGCAAATCGGCGAGCGCCACCAGTGCGCGGGCGCGATCGAGATGCAGTTCGCCCTTCTCGAGGCCGTCCGGCACGCCGATGGCGAGCCCGGCATCGAAATCCGTGCGCGCCCTGGCAAAATCGCTTGCCGCCAGTGCGGCATTGCCCGCCTGGCCCCACAGGCGTGCCGCCTGCGCGCGCTGGCCGGCCAGTTCCGCTTCGTCGGCCGCCTGTTGAAAGGCGATGGCGGCGGTCGCCCAGCGGCCCGACTGCGCATAGGCGAAACCCATGCAGTGGCGCGCATAGAAGCCACCGCCCGCCAGGTGCCAGCGCTGCGCCTGCTCGATCCCCTTGTCGGGCGCTTCAGCGGCAGCATCCAGGCAGGACTGGAAGGGGGCAGCCATCTCCGCCGGCACCGGCAGCACCGGGGCGGCCGCAGGCGCCACGGCCGCCTGCGCAGGCTGTTTGCGGCGGCGCATGATCGCCTCGGTCTCCGGATCATAGGCCTGGCCGCCAAGCCAGAGGGCGGCGATCAGCAGGGACATCAAAGACTCTCCAGCAGGGCGGCGACGGTACGGACCAGCAAGGCGAGGTCCGCGTCGCGCGATAGGCGATGGTCGCCATCCTTGACCAGCATTGTCTGCACATCGGCTGAACGCAGCCGGTCGGCCAGGCGCGGCGCGGTCTGCCACGGCACGACATCATCCAGCTGCCCCTGCAGCAGGCGCACCGGGCAGTCGATCGCCATCTGAGCGTCCAGCAGCCGCAACGCCTGGCCCGATTCCCAGAAGGCGCGGGTCGTGACATAGGGCTGATCGCCATAAGAGGTGGGATCTACAAATCGGCCCTCCGTCGCGAGGATGGCCTTCTCCGCATCGGAAAAGCCCCAGTCGGTGAAATCGGGCGCTGCGGCGATGCCGACCAGCCCGGCGATCCGGCCTGGCCGGGCGAGCGCAATCAGCAGCGCGAGCCATCCGCCCATGGAGGACCCGACCAGCAGCACGGGCCCATCTATGTGCGAGTCGATGAGAAGCAGTGCGTCGTCGCGCCAGCTCGCCAGCGTCCCGTCCTCGAACCGGCCTTCGCTTTCGCCGTTGCCGGCATAGTCGAAGCGCACTATCGCCCGGCCTTGCCGTGCGGCCCAGTGATCGAGCGCTTCGGCCTTGCCGCCGCGCATGTCCGACATGTATCCGGGCAGGAACAGAATGGTCGGGCCGGTGCCGCTACGGTGCCGGCAGGCGAGGCGAAGGCCATCGGGCCGGGTTATATAGGCGAGCGCTGCGGCGGGGGGATCGTCCATGGGGGCCTTTCCTTGCGCGGTCCGGGGAGCTTCGCGCTTAGGATCGGCGTGAGAATTTGCCAGCGAAATATGCCGCCCGCGCGATTGACAGCCCCCCGGCCACCGGCTAATCGCGCCCACCTACCCCGTGCCCAGATGGCGGAATTGGTAGACGCACCAGCTTCAGGTGCTGGCGATCGCAAGGTCGTGGAGGTTCGAGTCCTCTTCTGGGCACCAATACTGGCTCTGGCAGGGTCCAGATAAGTCCAGTAAGCGGCTGGTTTCACAGCATTTCTTGACCGAGAATCGCCAGACACCGTCCGGCGACATCCGGCTATGAGCACCAAAAACCACCCCCTGTTGGTGGTTCATTTGGTGGTCACGGATCGACCCGGCTTTGCTGGGAAAACGACCATGCTGACCTATATCCAGATCAACGCGGCCAAGCCGAGGGACAAGGAGTACGCCCTCTCCGATTCTCAAGGCCTCCATCTCACCGTCCGGCCCAACGGCTCCAAGCTTTGGCGCTTCAAATATCGTTTTCTGGATAAGCAGAAGACGCTTCATCTCGGAGGGTGGCCAACCATCAGCCTCGCAGATGCCCGCGTCCGGCGGGACGAGGCCAAGAAGCTCGTCGCAAACGGCATCGATCCCGCGCTGGAAAAGAAGCGCTCCCGCATCGCTGCCAAATATGCTGCAGCCAACACCTTCCAGGCGGTGGCCGAGGAATGGCTCGTCAAATGCGAGCGAGACGGCCTCGCAAAGGTGACGATCGAGAAAATCGCGTGGCTGCTAGCCAAGGCCTACCCGGTGATCGGCAACATCCCCATAGCGCAGATCACACCACACGAGGCGCTCGCAGTCCTGCGCAAGGTCGAGGCCACTGGAGCATATGAAAGCGCGCGGCGCATGCGGAGCGTGCTTAGCCGGGTATTCCGCTACGGGGTCGCGACCGTGCGATGCGACAAGGATGTCGCTGCCGACCTACGCGGGGCGATCGCCTCGCCCAAGGTCAAGCATTTCGCCGCCATAACCCAGCCTTCGGAAGTAGGCGAACTGCTCCGTGCCATCGACGGCTACAGCGGGCACAAGGTGACTGTGATGGCAATGCGATTGTCGCCACATGTGCTGCTCCGCCCGGGCGAACTCCGGCAGGCCGAGTGGACCGACATCGACTTCGACGAGGCGATCTGGTTCATTCCCGCAGAGCGCATGAAGATGCGGCGGCCACACCGGGTGCCGCTGTCGCGGCAGGTGATCGCGATGCTCAGGGAGCTTCACGAGCACACACATTGGTGGAAATTCCTGTTTCCGTGCCTCGGAAAGCCACGCAAGGCGATGTCGGAGAATGCCGTGAACCAGGGCCTTCGAAAGCTCGGCTACACCACCGATCAGATGACCGCACACGGTTTCCGAGCGATGGCCGCTACGCTTCTTAACGAAATGGGCCAGTGGAATCCCGATGCGATCGAGCGTCAGCTTGCACACGTGGATACCAATCAGGTTAGGCGGGCTTATGCGCGCGGGGAATATTGGGATGAGCGCGTCGAAATGACGCAGCACTGGTCGGACTATCTCGACCGGCTACGGGATGGGGGAAAGGTGCTCCGTGCGGATTTCAGGATGGCCCGGCAACGGCAATGACAGTTACCGGAGCGCCTGCGGGCGCTCCGGCAGCGCCTGACTTAGAGCGGCTGAATCCATCGGCATACCAGCCGACCCATGGACCCAAGTATTTGATCTGCCGCCGCCTCATCTGCGGATCGAAAGCGTGTGAACGACAGAATTTGGGACAAACCCGTCATTCCCCGCCCGGTTCGCCAAATGTCTGCTTCGGACACGAGCCGACAATTGCGCGTTCGGCCACCTTGGCTCATCGAACGAGCAAGGCTGGCCGGTTGCGGACTGCGGATGCTTAGTAGCTCCGGAAGATCCGGATCCCGAAGGTGTCGTTGGCGACTTCATAGTCATGCCGTTCGGGATCCGCCGCCGCCCAAGGTATCTCCTCGCTGCGGGCCACCTCAAAGCCAGCCGGATCGAGCCAGGCGACATGGCCGACGCGCGAAATCGGGCGAACAGCATAGCGCTCGAGGCTCCCCGCGACCTGCAGCGTGGCGTTGATGACATGAACCGTAACCGGCGGAGTCGGGGCGCTGGGGCGTGCACGGCTCCAGTCGAGAAAGATCTGCGGGTCGATCCGGTCTTCGTCGGCAACTGGCTCGCCTCGCGCGTCAAGCCACGCTTCGAACTCCGGGCGAAGCGCTGCGGCATCTTCGCGTGTCCCGGAGATGCCCTGCGCCATCGCGAAGGCGACGAAGGGTTCCATAGTCCCCCATCGGATCAGTTCGCGGAACCAGAACCCGATCCACGGCAGTCCGGTGGTCGCCCGCCACTCCTCAAGGCTTGGCACCGCCAATGGCGCGGCATTGGCATTCCACGCCTCGGCGACGGCGGCGCCGACTGCCACGCCCAATTTGAACTCGAGATTGTTGGCGACGAAGGTCTGCCACCGGCGTAGGTGCTCGACAGGCGGAGCCGCAGCATTCTCGCGCTGCAGCCACCAGCCGGCGATTTCCCACCACCGCGGAATCAGCGCCAGCTCTGTCGGATTCCGGCCGGTATAGCCAAAACCGCGGCCGCCCCGCACCAGCTCGCCAATTTGCCAAAAGAGGTTGAAACGCTGTTCGGGGGTGCGAGCCGCATAGTTGGCTGCCCCCCGGAGCAAATCCAATATCTGCGGCGAGATTTGCTGGAACTGACGGCCGACATAGGGCGTGAAGCCAATCTGGTAGAGCGCGCGGCGCGTTGCCGGATCGGGATAGAGCGTGTCGACGAGCGCTTTACCCCGCTTGATCAATGCGCGCTCCATCCACGCCTCGATCGCGTTGGCATAGCGCGTGAACGTCCGATTCCAGATCCGGCTGAGCGACTGCTCGAGGTCGGCGGCGCCTTCAGGATCCAGTCGCTCCACTTCGTCGATTGCGGCGAGCAGAAACGCGTCAAGTTCGTCGAGGCTGTCCCCCAGCATATCGAGCGGCAGCGGCGAACCGACCGCGAGCTGGCTCCCCAACGCCTCCGGCAACACCCCTTCGAGAAACGCGTGAAACTCGGCCTCGTCCTTTACCCCGAGATATGTGTTCGCCTTAATCCAGATAGACCGAAGCAATGTCTGTAGCGGGGCACCGACAACCGCACCCGCGATTTCCTCCTTCGCCAAATTGTCGAGGATCGTGTTGAGATTGGCGACGAAGGTGTCCCGCTGGTCGCGCTGCGTCTTTTGCTTCTTCGGCGCGGTGGTGACGTTGGCCGTAGGGACGCAGACCAACGTCATGCCTTCCATAGACTCCGCGGCGCCGGGGCGTCCGGCGCGGCCTGCCAGATTCCGGAATTCTGCGGTTGGCATCACGCCAGGGATTGGCTGGCCGTTCGGACGCTGTCCGACAGTCCGTTCGAGACTGGGCAGGATGATCAAGTCGAACGGTAGGTTCACGCCTTCGGTGAGCGTGGCCGTCGCCACCGTGATCGGGCAGACTCGCTGATCGATCAGCTCGACCATCAGCCGACGCAATCGCTGCGGCATCTGACCATGGCTTGTTGCAATGCCGCGATCCAGCAACCGGACTTCACTGGAATCGGCACCGCAATAATCCACGCATGCCGCCCTTGCTTCGTCAAACAGGCGGCGCAGGTCCCCCTCGGCCGGCGGCTGAAAGAGCGGCGCTTTATCCCATCCTTTCAGCGTGAAAGCCTCGGCGCAGCGCCGCATGACGCGATCGGGCGCTTGGGTCACCGAAATCAGGATCCTCCGTCCGCCCGCGACAAGATGCAGCGCGGTCCACAGCGCATGGATTTGCACGTAGTTGGGGAGACTGTTGGCTATAGGCGCTGGGGGATCGGGCATCGGCGGCAGGCTCAGGCCAAGGAAGACTGGCGTCTCACGCCCACGCACATAGAGCGGCTGGCCATTGTTCAATTCAAGGGTGATAAATGGCGCCTGCTTGGGTCTGCACTCGAGCACCCCGACGAGCTGCCGGCTGCTCCGATACCGCAGCCCGATCGGTTCGGCACCTTCGTCGCCCTCGATCCATCGCGCCACCGGCGGCGCCGCACCGCCAGCGACGGCGGTAAGAGCGATCCGGGCAATATCGGGCTTCAGCGTCAAAAGGCGCGAGACAAGGCTTTCCAGCCGCATCGCGCGATCGGTGTGGGCGGCCAGGTCGCGCATCGACTTTTCGTCGCCAGGGATCACGATCTGATGGGCCTCATCGAGGATCAGCAGTTCAAGCCGATGCATGAGGAGTGGCCCGATATAGCGGACCAGTGCTTCGGCTTTCTCAACGGTAGCGATCAGCACCGTGGGCGTATCGGCGGTCAGCCAGTTATCGGTGATGCCCCAGTCGGTTCCACCGTACAGCCCGGTGATCGTCATCGCTTCGCCACGAAATTCCGAACTGAGCTTGGCCTCGACCTCCCCTGCCAATGCCCGCGAAGGGACAAGGTAAAGGGCCAGCGGAGCAGGCGCCCCCGGCTCGCGACCAGCGAGCAGCAGTTCCTTCACCAGAGCCAGATTGGCGACCAGCGTCTTTCCTGAGCCGGTCGGCGTGCAGAGGGCGAAGGCCCGCCCCGCGATCAGGCGATCGAGCCCGAGGACCTGCGACGCCCAAAGGACACCGCGGCCGCGCGCGAACTGTTCGCGGGCAAAGCGCTTCAGACGCCCAGCAGCTGTCGCGCCAGATGCCAGTGGAGCAGCCCGGCGATGCAGACTGTTGCGCTCGAACTGCTGCGCGGTCGCTTCAAGCAGCCGCAACGTGATCCACGCTTCATCGCCAGCCCAGCGCGTCGCGAGATCGCGAAGCGCCGCCAGCTTTTCCAGCGCGACAACGCCGCGGACGGTCTCACCCCGCCGAATGCCTTCGGCAAGCAGGCCGAGCACGCGGACCGTTTCCACCACGATGTACCAGGCGACCCGGCCGCCCGACTGTCCCCGTTCTTCGGGCGGCAACGTGCCGTCATCCGGTTCCGGGGCTTCATCGTCGACCTCGGAAGCCGCCCCGATCGCTTCGCCTGCGTCTGCAAGTAGCCGCTCCGATCCCTCGGCACCGGTCAGATCGACGTGCTGCCGCCAGAATGCGGCGCTATGCTGAAGCACGCCGTCGAAGTCGCAGGCGAGGAAACTGCCGAGCACGGCCCCGCCGTTTTTCAATTGCGTGCGGCGAAGCAGCCCGGTCGCCATCGCCGGGAGCCCGGCCAGCTGATAGGCACCGGCAGCCAACACCTCGACCGGGACATCGCGCGTCACGGTATCGCGCGAACGGGCGAGCCATTCGAGGATCTCGCCGGAGCGGCGATAGCAACTCGACGCCGTTTCGGAACCAACGCCATCGGTTTCCTCGAAAATCGATGCCGCGTGGAGAAGGCGGCGGGCGTCGCGAAACAGCTCGGCAGATTGCCGCGGCGTCCAGTCGATCGGGGCAACGCCCCAGCTGTTCTGGATTGATCGCACAAACAGCCGCGCCTGCTGGCCGGTAAGCCCGTTCTCCTCGGCGTGCACAGCACGAAATTTCTCAGCGGCCGCGCGCCGCTCTGCACTCAGTTCAGGCATCAGGTCCACAGTCGCTTGTAGAGGGTGTCAATGAAGGTTTCGCCGTCGGTGAGAACCAGTTCAACGATCTGAAGCGGGCGGCCGGCGGTGTAATCCGCGGGGGCCGCGGCGCTGGGCAGATAGGTCGTTCCGGTGGTGCGCGACGCGGCGCGATTGCCAGCGACCAGGACGAGGTCGGTGCGCGGCGGGGTTGACTGACCGAGCAGCGCTTCATCCAGCGACAGGATCGTCGCGGCATGACCGTCGCGATCCTTTATGATTAGAACATCGCACATCTGCTGCAGGCCTTGGGGCACGGCCAGCGCTGTGTTGATGTCGTTCCAGACGCCGTTGTCCTCATAGACGCGCGCCGCGCCCTTGCCGGTGCCGTCGCCTTTCATGATCGCGTTCATGCCCGAGGGCGTAAGGTCCGTGCGCCACTTCGCTTCGCCGGCGATGAACCCGCTCACCCGCCCGTCCGAGGCCAGTTCCAGGCCGATGAAATCGTTGCCCGGCCGCCCGTGAACTTCCTTCACCTTCGTTGGGTCGCGGACCAGATCGAAAATGTAGCGTTCGACCGGGCCGTGATAACGAAACAGGAAAATCGGTATTCGCCAGGTTTTGCCGCCGACGAGCGGATACGCTTGCGCGATCATGCCGGTCATGACCTCGCCGAACAGACCGCGGACTGTCTTGGCGGGGAGGCAATTGGGATAGGTCGCGTGCGTGCCCGTGACACCCGCTTCCGGGTGCAGCGAAATCCGTGCGGAGCGGTGAAACGCCTCTCGCGCGTCGAGATGTGCGGATTCGAAATAGGGCCTGAATTCGGTGATGTCGGTGTCGCCGATCGCACCCACGTGCTGCTCCAGCAGCAGGTGTCCGTAGTTGCCCGCCTGTGCCGGTGTGACGGCGAGCAATCGCGCGAGCGTCGTCAGCGGTGGCGGGACATTGTGCAACACGGCGTCTTCTTTCTGCGGTACGTGCGAATTAGGCGCGAACGATGATTTCGATGGCGGATTCTGGGACGGCCAGACCGAGCGCGAGCCCGGCCTTTGCCTGGGCTATCGTCAGCCCGGAAGCCGCCTTACGAAGCGGCTCGAACGGCAGGGCCTTGAAGTCGATGTCTGGATAATCGCTATCTTTCCAATAGCCGACCGGATTGCGGCCAGACCATTGGTGCGGGAAATCGACCTTCGCATATTCGCTGATCAGGATAAGCCAACGGCCCTGGGTTTCGGTCGAAGGCACGACGTCACGGACCTTGCCGACAAGAAAGGCGGTGCCGTGCGCTTCGGGGCCTTCAGTGTCGCGGCTGTTGGCGTTGCGACACATAACGACATAATCACAGCGCGCCGCACGCCCGCGATCGAGGACCCAGGACTGGGTGCCGCCAGTTGCGAGGATCGTTTCAATCGATTTATAGGTCAGGACTGCGACAACGTCACTCATACATTGCTCCAGATCGCGCCGATTCGGACTACTTATGGCATCATATCGTCAAACTATCGATATACTTTATGCAAGGTATCGGGCGGTTTCCGTCAATGATTGGAAATGCTCGCCGTCAACTCGCCGGATTTCGAGGCAATCTTCACAGAGGCGGAGCGTATCGATCCCGCCCGGCGGTTGCTGGCCAGGCGCAAGGCGATAGTCAGCGGCCGGATCGTCACCGGAACCGGCGCGAAGGTCGTACGGCGCCGTCGCAGCGATGCTCGCAATATCCGCAGGCCGTCTCTCGTAGACGTAGAGGTAGAGGTAGAGGTAATTACAGCTGGCGGCGAACGACGGCCAACCACGCCCAGCTAAACGAGTGGCAGTTTTTGAGATTTGCGAAATCAGAAATCAAAAGCGAATATCCCAATTGAGGCGCTGACCGGTCGCCTTATTGCCCCATCTGCTAGTGTCATCGCCAAACTCTGCGGTAGCAACGTAGCTAGCCGACCATTCGCTTTCCCGCCGTTTTCCATCTTGCGCTATTCGTCAGCCTGGATGATTCGATGCTGATCGGCCTAGGTTTTACTAGGTCCTTCA
>JBEVME010000125.1:0-14611 GCA_040508785.1 Sphingobium sp. | reverse complement strand
TGATGGAGGATATCGCCATCCTGACGCAGGGCGTGATGGTCTCCGACGATGTGGGTATCAAGCTGGACAATGTGACGCTCGATATGCTGGGCACCGCCAAGCGCGTGACGATCGACAAGGACGTGACGACCCTGATTGACGGGGCGGGATCTGCCGAGGCGATCAAGGGGCGCGTGGAATCGATCCGCTCGCTGATCGACAACAGCAAGAGCGAATATGACATCGAGAAGCTACAGGAGCGGCTGGCCAAGCTGTCGGGCGGGGTCGCCATCATCAAGGTCGGCGGCGTCAGCGAACTGGAGGTCAAGGAGCGCAAGGACCGGGTGGACGATGCGCTGCACGCGACCCGGGCGGCGGTCGAGGAAGGGATCGTGCCCGGCGGAGGCACCGCGCTGCTCTATGCCTCGAAGGTGCTGGCGGGCCTCAATCCCGTCAATGACGACCAGCGGCGCGGCATCGACATCATCCGCAAGGCACTGCAGGCACCGCTGCGGCAGATTGCCGAGAATGCCGGGCATGACGGCGGCGTGGTCGCCGGCAAGCTGCTGGACGGCATGGACGAGAATCAGGGGTTCAATGCCCAGACCGAACAGTTCGAAAATCTGTTCCAGTCCGGGGTCATCGACCCGACCAAGGTCGTGCGGTCCGCTTTGCAGGATGCCGCGTCGATCGCCGGACTGCTCATCACCACCGAGGCGGCGGTGGCCGATCTTGGCGATGGCAGCGGCGGGCCGGAGATAGCTGGCGGCATGGGCTTCTGATCGGCTAGCTTGGCGGCGGTGAATTCCGCTGCCTTCGCTGCATTCAGCTGAAAGCCAGGTCTCGCGTCAGGGGGTCACATGCCCCAGGCGATCTTCATCGGTGTATATGTCGAAGCGTGTCAGCGTGACCGCGCCGAAGGTGGTGGTCAGCGCCACGTCGGTCGCGTCGCGGCCGCGCGCCATCAGGAAGCGGCCGCCACGGGGCCGGTTGTGCCGCGCGTCGAACGTATACCAGCGTCCGTCCAGATAGGCCTCGAACCAGGCGGAAAAATCCATGTCGCCCACCAATGCCGGCAGGTCCATGTCACCCATGTAACCCGTGCAGTAGCGAGCCGGGATGTTCATGCAGCGGCACAGCGCGATTGCCAGATGGGCATAGTCGCGGCAGACGCCGCTGCGCTCCTCGTTGGCATCCCATGCGGTCCTGGTCGGACGCGCACGAGCATAATCGAAACCTATCCGTTCATGCACATAATCGACGATCGCCTGTACGCGCGACCAGCCGGGCCTGGTCGAACCGAACAGCGACCAGGCAAGCGGGGTCAGCCGATCGGTCTCGCAATAGCGGCTGCCCAGCAGGTAGCGCAGCACGTCGTCGGGCAGTTGGTCCAGCGGCACCTGCGTCGCATCGGGCGCGACGATGTCCGGCTCGAAGCTATCTTCGATAACGAAGCCGCACGAAATCGCGATGCCGCCCTGCGGGATGGTGAGGCGGGTACATATATTGCCGTAGCCGTCGACATAGTCATACAGCGCGACATCGGGCTGGGTGAAGATGCGCTGGGCGCTGCGCAGGTCGCGATTGCGGCTGGGATGCACGCTGAGTGAGGCCAGCATCGGCACCTGGCTGTCGGTCGAGAAGGCGATATCGTAACCCGCGCGTATGAGCATCGGCGATCCTTTGAAAGCCGGATCGAGCGCACCGGACGGGGAGAAGCGGGGTTCGACCCGTTCGGACAAAGGCCGATACAGTCGAAATCGCATAGCTACGATAGGGGTTCCGCAGGCGCATGGCAATGACGCCGGCATTGCCCGGGCGTTCGTCGGCGGCCCTTCAGCCGTTCGCCTTCAGCGCCGCGCGCGCAAGCCGCTCCGCCCACGCCGTCTGCATCGCCGGCGTCGCCAGCAGATCCTGACGTACCTCTATCTCGGCATAGCGTAATGCGTTCGGAAAGGCATGGGTGGGCACGGTGAAGTCGGTCGCATCCATCACATAGGGCGCATTGTCCCCGACCGTCAGGTCACCGTCGTCCCGCAAGGCGTCGAGCATCGCGCGCGCGAAGTCGGTGCGGCCGCGCCAGTGCAATATCCCGACGTCCCAAGGCCGCGCGATGCCCGCCATGATCGGGGTGAAGCTGTGCAGCGCCAGCAGCGTCGTTTCCAGGCGCGCCTCCCGCCGCGCCTCAATTAGCGCCGCGATTGCCGTATGATAAGGTGCGTGGATCGCCGCAATGCGGGCTGCGCGCGCGTCCGCGTCCAAATCGGCATTGCCGCGGATCGCGATGCCGTCCGACAGGGCGGGCATCGCATCGACGCTGGCGGGGTCGCGATTGCAGTCGACGACGAGGCGCGAATAGGTCTGGCTGAGAAAGGGCGCGTCGAGCAGCCCCGCCAGCGCGCGCGCCATGCCGAACACACCGATGTCGATGGCGATGTGCCGGTCCATCTGTTCGGCGGTTAGCCCCAAATCGCCGAGCTTTGCGGGTATCGCAGATCCCGCATGATCGCCGGTCAGCAGGAACGGTGCGCGTCCCGCTGCGTTGAACAACTCGAACGGCGCCGGATCCTCCGGGCCCAGTAGTTCTTGATCCGCTGCGCGCCCGACCTTCAGGACCCGTCCCCATGCCTTTGCTGACGATCCGCCACGTCACCGCCTACCGCTACAAGCAGCCGGTGTCGCTTGGCGAGCATCGAATCATGATGCGCCCGCGCGAGGCGTTTGACCAGCACCTGCTGTCGGCGAGGCTGGATATCGACCCGGAGCCAAGCGAATTGCGGTGGCTGCATGATGTGTTCGGCAATTCGGTGGCAATCGCACTGTTCGAGCGCCGGACCTCGCATCTGACGGTCAGCAGCGAGGCGACGCTGGAGCATGAGCCGCTGGCGCAGGGACAGGTCGATGTCGAACCCTATGCCCGCTTGTTTCCCTTCACCTATTCGTCGGAGGACATGCCAGACCTGCTGCGATCGATCGAACGCCAGCATCACGACCCCGAGCGGATCGTGGACAATTGGGCGCGGGCTTTCGTCAGCAATCATGGCGATACGGGGACGATCGCGATGCTGACGGCGATGGCTACCGGCATCCAGCGCGACTTCACCTATGTGCCGCGCCACGAAAAGGGCACGCAGCAGCCGATCGAAACGCTGAGGAGGCGGCAGGGCACCTGCCGCGATTTCGCCGTGCTGATGATCGAGGCGGTTCGTGCGCTCGGATTCGCCGCGCGGTTCGTGTCAGGCTATGTGTATAATCCATCGCGATCGGAGGGCGTGGTCGGCGGGGGCAACACCCATGCCTGGGTCCGCATATTCCTGCCTGGGTCGGGCTGGGTCGAATTCGACCCCACCAACGGTATCATAGGCAATCGTGGGCTCATCCGCGTGGCGATCGCGCGGGATCCCTATCAGGCGCTGCCGCTGTCGGGCACCTGGTTCGGACTGCCGGCCAGCTTTCTCGGCATGGATGTGACGGTCGACGTCACCCGCGCGGACCCCGCCCTCTTCCCCCTTTCCGGCCCCGGAGCCATTAACAGCCGATCTGTCGGCGCGTGAAGGAAACACACCTATGCTGATCCGATGCGGATATGACATCAGCTTCGAAGTCGAAACGAGGACCGCGATGATGGCGCTGCTCAGCATCCATCCCTCGCGGCATCATGACCTGCGGACGCCTCAGCGCCTGATGGCAACCCCCGACCTGCCACTCTACCAGTTCGAAGACAGCTTCGGAAATGTCGCCACGCGGATCGCGATTCCGCCCGGCAGCGTCACGCTGACCTGCGATTTCGTGATCGAGGATAGCGGCGAGCCTGACCTGCGCGCGCCGGACGGGCCGCAAATGGCGGTCGAGGACCTGCCCGACGAGGTAATCCCGTTCCTGCTCGGCAGCCGATACTGCGAGACCGACAGGCTGATGGACGTGGCGTGGTCCCGCTTTGGCCATCTCGTCTCCGCGCGTGACCGGGTGGATGCGATCGTCGATTTCGTCCATAACCATATCGAATTCGGCTATCATCACGCGCGGTCGGACAAGACAGCCTGGAACGGCTATCAGGAGCGGCAGGGAGTCTGCCGCGACTTCGCCCATCTCGCCATAACCCTGTGCCGCTGCATGAACATACCGGCACGTTATTGTACCGGCTATCTGGGCGATATCGGCATTCCGCCGGTCGATGCGCCGATGGATTTCAGCGCCTGGTTCGACGTCTATATCGACGGCGCCTGGTATACCCATGACGCGCGTCACAACCGGCCCCGCATCGGCCGCATCCTGATGGCCCGCGGACGTGATGCCACCGATGTCGCCTTGACCACGGCGTTCGGCCCGGCGAGGCTGGTGCGGTTCGAAGTCCATACCGACGAGGTACAATCCATTGTCTGACGATTCCGCCGATATCCTGTTGCGCCCCTGGGATGGCCCGCTGGGCGCGCCGCCCTTCGCGGCCGTGCGGGCGGAAGACTTCCTGCCCGCATTCAAGACCGCGGTCGCCTGGAAGGAAGCGGAGATAGAAGACATTGTGGAGCGGCCCGAGCCGGCCAGCTTCGAGACTGTAATCGCCGCGCTGGAGCGGTCCGGCGAGGCGCTGGCACGAGTGCGACGACTGTTCTGGACGCTTTCGTCGGCGCAGGCGACGCCGGCGATCCGCGCGATCGAAGGCGAGGTTTCGGCGCTGCTTAGCGCGCATTCTACCTCGGTCAGCCATAATGCGGCACTCGCCGCCCGCGTCGCCGCCGTCCATGCCGCGCGCAATGACGCCGCGCTGTCGCCCGAGCAGATCCGGCTGGTCGAGACGGTTCATGCAGGCTTTTTGCGCGGAGGATCGGCGCTCGGGTCGGCGGACAAGGCACGGTTTGCGAAGATCGACGCCCGGCTCGCGGCGCTTGCCGTGCAGTTCGGGCATAATGTTATGGCCGCGACCAATGGCTGGATACTCGATCTGGGCAGCGCCGACCTCGACGGATTGCCGCCATCATTTCGCGATGCGGCCGCGGGCCGCGCGAGGGCCGCTGGTGCATCGGAACGCTATCATGTCACGCTGGATCGCAGCGATTATGAGGGGTTCCTGACCTTTTCAGAGCGCCGGGATTTGCGCGAGCGGCTGTGGCGTGCCTTCACCAGCCGTTGCGATGGCGGACCGCACGACAATTGGCCGGTGATTGGCGAGATGCTGGCATTGCGGCGCGAGCGCGCGGCGCTTCTGGGCTATGCCGACCATGCGCATTTCGCGCTGGAGGACAGTATGGCGCGCACACCCGACGCCGCCGCGACGCTCCTTGCGCAATTGTGGGAGCCGGGGAAACGCCGTGCGGCGGAGGAAGCCGCCGAATTGCAGGGGCTGATCGACTCGGGAAATGGAAGCTTCGCGCTCGCGCCCTGGGACTGGCGCTTCTATGCCGAGCGGGTACGACGGTCGCGTTACGCGCTGGACGGCACGGCCGTCGCGCAGCATCTGCGGCTGGATGCCGTGCGGCAGGCCGCGTTCGATACGGCCACGCGACTCTATGGCCTGCGCTTTGTGCGTCGCACGGACATTGCCGGCTATCATCCCGATGTCTGGGCGTGGGAGGTGAGCGATGATAGTGGCGAGCCGATCGGCCTGCTCTTCACCGACTATCTCGCCCGGCCGGAAAAGCATGGCGGCGCGTGGATGGGGAGCCTGAGAGTGCAGGAAGCTCTGGACGGTGACGTGCTACCAGTCGTCTACCTCGTCGCCAACTTCGCTGCCGCGCCCCCGCCCGATACCGCCGCGACCCGCCTGTCGATCGACGAGGCGCGCACATTGTTTCACGAATTCGGCCACGCCCTGCACGGGCTGTTGTCGAGAGTGACCTATCCCAGCCAGTCGGGCACGGCAGTCGCGCGCGATTTCGTGGAATTTCCGAGCAAATTCATGGAAAACTGGATCGTCAGCCCGCAAGTCCTGGCCGGCTTCGGTGTGCCCGCCGCGATGATCGGCGCTATCCGCGAGGCGGAGGCCTATGGCCAGGGTTTCGCGACCGTTGAGCTCATCAGCTGCGCGCTGGTCGATCTGGCGATCCATCGGTCGGCCGAGGCGCCCGGCGACCCGTCCGCCTTCATCGATGCCGAGCTGGAGCGGCTGGGGATGCCGCCGGAAATCGGCCTGCGTCACCGCTTTCCCTATTTCACCCATATTTTCGACGGCGGCTATGCCAGCGCCTATTATAGCTATGCCTGGTCGGAAGCGCTCGATGCCGACGCGTTCGAGGCTTTCGTAGCGTCCGGCGACATATTCGACGCGGCACTCGCGCGGCGGTTCCGGTCGGAGATACTGGCCGTCGGCGACAGCCGCGATCCGATGGAATCATTCCAGGCTTTCCTGGGCCGTCCGCTCGATGCCGGCGCCCTCATGCGGGCACGGCATCTGGTCGAGGCCTGAGCGGTCAGCGGCGGAATAGCCCGACCAGCTCCACATGCGTGGACCAGCGGAATTGCCCCACGGGCCTGACGCTTTCCAGCGCATATCCACTGGCGACCAGATGCGCCGCGTCACGGGCGAAACTGCCCGGATTGCAGGATACATACGCAATGGTCGGGACGGTCGATGCCGCCAGCTGGATCGCCTGCTCCCGCGCGCCGGCTCGCGGCGGATCCAGGATGACCGCGGCGAAGCGGTTCAGCTCTTCGGGTGTCAGCGGGCGGCGGAACAGGTCGCGATGATCGGCAACCAGCCGGCGTTCGGCACGACTGGCGGCCGATTTGAGCGACAGGACCAGCTCGCGCGAACCCTCTGCTGCGTAGACCGGGCGCCCCCGCCCCGCGCCCAGCGCAAAGGTGCCGAGGCCGCAGAAGAGGTCGGCGATGGCGCCCTGGGCCGGCAACGCTGCGCGCACCGCCGCGACCAGTACCGCTTCGCCATCGGGAGTCGCCTGGAGAAAGGCATGGGGCGGAAAGCCGACGGGCACGCCGTCGAAGCTGACCGTCGCGGGCTCGGGTTCCCAGCGGGTCTGGGGCCCGTCGCCCTCGTCGATCGTCAGACGCGCGAGCGCGTGATCGCGAGCGAAATCGCCCAGCGCCTCGTCGGCAGCGAGTCCTTCCACGCTGACACCTTCCAGCAGCAGATCGACACCCTGATCGGCAAGCGACAGCTTGACGTGCGCGGCGCGCTTGTCCGGCAGGATCGACGCGAGCAGCGCGCGAAGCGGCGCGAGAAGCGCGAACAGGCGGGGATCGAGCACGTCGCACATGGCGAGGTCGATCAGGCTGTGGCTGCCCGCCTCGGCAAAGCCGATGACGACCGCCTTGCCCTGGCGAACGCCGCGCAGCGCCGCCCGGCGACGGGTCCGTGGCGGCGAGAGATGGGGCGGGAGCAAACGGCCCGGCGCAATCCCCTGCCCCGCCAGCGCGCCACCCACCCGATCGCTAACGAAAGCGGCGAGGCTCTGCTCGTCCACATGCTGGAGCTGGCATCCACCGCAGACCGGGAAATGGACGCAGGGGGGATCAACATGATGCGGGCCGGGCTGGATGCCGCAGTCCGCCGTCACCCGATCTCCGGGCGCGCCGAACGCGACATGGCGACCATCGGCGGTGACGCCGTCGCCCTTGGCGGCGAGGCGGACAATCATGTCGGGATCTGTCAAAGCCGGGACGCGATAGCCGCTGGCAGCCGTTCGATCAAATCGTCGGCGACGAAGGCTGACCCAGCCCGACGCGCAACATCGCCATGGAGCCACACCGCCTCGCACGCCGCGCGAAACGGATCGCCGGTGACGGCCAGCCGCGCGGCGCAGATACCCGCGAGGACGTCGCCCGTGCCGGCGGTCGACAGCCAGCTCGACGCGGTCCTCGCGACCGCGCAACGGCCGTCAGGCGCCGCGATCACGCTATCGGCGCCCTTGTAGACGATCACCGCCTCTGCCCGCGCGGCAGCGGCCAGGGCGCGGTCGATCTTGCTGCCGGGAAGAGCGCCGAACAAGGCGATGAATTCGCCCTCATGCGGGGTGAGGATCGCTCTTTCCGGCAGCAACGACAGATCCAGGCCAATCAGCGCGTCGGCATCGACCACAGCCGCATGACCCGGCGCGAGCGCGGCGCGCGCGCGGTCGGTACCGCGCCCGAGGCCGGGCCCGACCAGCATGGCGGCAACCCGCCCGTCGACCAGCGCTTCCTCGTCTGGCGTCTGGACGATCGCGAGCGGGATGCGGCCCCGCCGGCCCGATCCCACCAGCTTAACATAGCCGGCGCCGGACCGTGCCGCCGCGGCAGCCGCCAGCATTGCTGCGCCCGGCATGACGCCTTCCACCACGGCGACGAGACCGCGGGTATATTTGTGGCTGTCGGGCGTCGGCGGTGCGAGATCGGGTGCTTCGAGCACGCGCACGGCTCCATCAACGGAACCAAGGCCGATGTCCGCGCAGACCAGGCGTCGCGCCCTGGCCGCCGCAGGTTGAAGATGATGGGCGGGTTTATACGCGCCGAGCGCGATTGTGAGGTCGAAGCGCGGAACATCGGAGAGAAGCGCACCCGTGTCCGTTTCCACCCCGCTCGGCAGGTCGATGGCATAGCTGTGGCCTGCCGCTTCGACCAATGTGCGGAGCTTCATCGCCACCGCCGGGTCCAGCCCGCGTGACAGGCCGGTACCGAACAGCGCGTCAACCAGCTGGGTGGCGGCGGCGGCATCGTCCAGCGCTTCGACGGGACCGGTCCAGGCAGAGCGGGCGCGCTGGCTCGAATTGGTGCTGCTCTCGCCCAGCGCCGCGACCCGCACGGGGACCCCCCGCTCCGCCAGCAGGCGGGCAATGACATAGCCGTCGCCGCCATTATTGCCCGGCCCGCACAATATGAGCGTGTCGCGCCTGTGACCCGCACGCCAGATCATCTCCGCCGCCGCTGCGCCGGCCCGCTCCATCAGCGCATATTCCGGAACGCCGCCATCGAACACCGCCTGCTCGGCCGCGCGCATCTGTACCGCCGTCAGGATCGGCGGTTCTGCCATCAGGGTCGCGGCTGCTTGAGCGTTGCAGGCAGGCGGTAGCGATCCTCACCCACCGTCAATTCGATCCTGCGATCGTCCAGCAGCGCGATCTTGGCTGCCTCGGCACCGTCGGCGGGGACCAGGCCTCGCCCGTCGGTGACGACGCGGAAGCGCCGGAAGCCGCCATCGGGGTGACGCAGGGTAACGATCGCGCCGTCGGGTCCGTCGCTCCGCTCCACCAGGCAGCTGCGCGCCCAGCCCGCGCCGGGGCCGATCGCGCAATCCGCCTTGCCGTCATCCGGATCGGCAGATGCCTGCGCCACCATGTCGGCAGCCGGCGCCTCTGCCCCGCTGCCGCACGAAGCGAGCAGGACGCAGGCGATCCCGGCGGCCAGGGCTTCAGATATCCGCAAAGACATGCGTCTCGCTCTTCGCTCCGGGATGGGTGACCGCGCCCTGCCAGGCCGGACCGACATTCTGCGCATAGCGCCACAATGCGCCGGCCTGGTAATCATTCCTGCGCGGCGTCCAGGCCTTGCGGCGCTCGGCCAGCACGGCTGCGTCGACCAGCAGGTCGATCGTGCCCGCTTCGGCGTCGATCGCGATGGTGTCACCATCTTCGACCAGCGCGATGGGGCCGCCATCGGCCGCCTCCGGCCCGACATGGCCAATGCAGAAGCCACGCGTACCGCCCGAGAAACGCCCGTCCGTTATGAGCGCGACCTTCTCGCCCAGCCCCTGCCCATAGAGCGCTGCGGTGGTAGAGAGCATCTCGCGCATTCCGGGGCCGCCCTTCGGGCCTTCGTACCGGATCACGACGACCATGCCGTCGGTGATTTGCTGCGCCTCCACGGCGGCAAAGGCATCCTCCTCGCGCTCGAACACCTTGGCGGTGCCCGTGAACTGCAGGCGCTTCATGCCGGCGACCTTCACGATCGCGCCTTCGGGGGCCAGACTTCCCTTGAGGCCGACGACGCCGCCGGTGGGCGTGATCGGCGCCTTCGCGTCGTAGATGACCTTCTGGTCCGGATTCCAGGTGACCTGATCGATATTCTCGCCGAGTGTCTTGCCCGTGACCGTCATGCAATCGAGGTGGAGGAAGCCTTCCGCCGCCAGCGTCTTCATGAGCATGTAGATGCCGCCCGCATCATACATGTCGCGCGCCACATAGCGGCCACCCGGTTTCAGGTCCGCGATGTAAGGCGTTGTTTTGAATATTTCGGCAACGTCGAACAGGTCGAAGTCGATACCGCATTCGTTCGCCATGGCGGGAAGATGGAGCGCCCCGTTGGTCGATCCGCCCGTCGCCGCGACGATGCGCGCCGCATTCTCGAAAGCGTCGCGCGTGCAGATGTCGCGCGGGCGCAGGTTTATCTTGAGCAACTCCATGATCTGGCGACCGGCGGCGACGGCCACCTCTTCGCGCGACTTGTAAGGAGCGGGCGCCATATTGCTGTTGGGCAAGGACAAACCGATCGCTTCGGCGACGCAGGCCATGGTGTTGGCGGTATATTGGCCACCACAGGCGCCATGGCCGGGGCACGCTGCCTTCTCGATCGCGGTGACCTCCGACAGCGGACAGGCGCCGGCGGAGAAGCGGCCGACGGCTTCGAACACGTCGATGACGGTCAGGTCCCGATCCTGGTAGCGGCCCGGCAGGATCGAGCCGCCATAGACGAAGATGGACGGCACGTTGAGGCGCAGCATCGCCATCATCATGCCCGGCAGCGACTTGTCGCATCCCGCGAAGGTGACGAGCGCGTCATAGCAATGACCGCGCACCGACAGCTCGACCGAGTCCGCGATCACTTCCCGGCTGACGAGCGAACTCTTCATACCCTGATGACCCATGGCGATGCCGTCGGTCACTGTGATGGTGTTGAACCGGCGAGGCATTCCGCCATTCTCGTTTACGCCCTGGCGGCACCAGTCGGCCTGCATGTCGAGCGTGGTGTTGCAGGGTGCGCTGTCATTCCCCGCGCTCGCGATCCCGACGAACGGGCGGGCGATCTCCTCTTCGGTCAGGCCCATGGCATAGTAATAGCTCCGGTGCGGCGCACTTTCGACTCCGACCGAGACGTAGCGGCTCGGCAGCTTCGATTTGTCGTAGATATGAGTCATGATATCTTACCCTTTCAGCGCGCGCCCCTACCCAGAATTCGCATCGTCACGCAAGTAAATTACGGCATTGAAGCGTTATTTGTCCTAATATGTCCGAAAATCGCCTTTGACCTGCTACATCACCAAGCAGGTCCTGCCGCATCTCGACCCCCAGATAAGGGATGCCATTGGCCTCCGCATGGCGGTTCATCGTCGCGTTCAGCACCATGCCCGAATAGGGTAGCTGGTCACCGACGACCAGCCCCTGCGCCTCCAGCAGCGGAATGGCGATCCGCGCCGCGCGATCGTCCCGATTGTAAAGGACGCCTATGTCCCATGGCCGTTCTTGCGCGGGATCGCTTGCGAGCTTTGGCGTGAAGCTGTGCACCGACAGGATGAATGGCGATGTCATCGCGTCAAGCAACTGTGCGATCCGATGATGATAGGGATGATGAAAGCGCATCATCCGGTCGGCAAGGTCGGCATCGCGATTGCCCGGCACGACGTGGCCATCACTCATCACGGGCAGCAGACCGGGCGCGTCCTCCTCGCGGTTGAGATCGATGACCAGTCGTGACACGCCACCGAGTATAGCGGTGCAGCCGAGCTGTACGGCGAGCGACCGGCTGACCTCCGCCGCGCCGATGTCGATCGCGATATGGTTGGACAGCAACGCGGGATCGATGCCGAGATCGATGTCCGCGGGAATGTGGGCGCTGGCATGGTCGGCAACGATCAGCAGGTCGAGACCGCCACCGTCGACCTGGACATAGGCCGCGCTCATGCCGCCCTGATCCGGCTCGCCAAGGTCCACCAGTCGGGATGCGCGGTCGCTATCCCGGCACTCGCCGCATCGCGTCCAGCCTCCGACGAGAATAGCGCGAAGCAGGTGGCACCCGACCCGGACATGCGCGCCAGAACGAGGTCGGTGCACTCGCCCAGTGCCGCCAATATGTCCGCGATGGCCGGGGCTAGCGCGGTCGCGGGGGCTTCGAGATCGTTGCGGCCATGGCGCACCAGCCGGGCGATGTCGGGCGCATCGAGCGGCCCGCGATCGATGCCGTCCCATGCCGCGAATATCGCGCCGGTCGACACGGCGACGCCGGGGTTGACCAGGAGCAACGGCAAGGAATCGAGCCCTTCAAGCGGCTCGGGAAGCAGCACTTCCCCCCGGCCGCGTACCCGCTGGGGAACGCTGGCTAGGCAGGCCGGCACGTCGGAGCCAAGCTCCAGCGCGATCTCGCGCAAGGTCGCGGCCTCTATCTCCATGTCCCACAAGCGAACGAGCAAGCGAAGCGCCGCGGCTGCATCGGCCGATCCTCCGCCGATGCCCGATGACACAGGCAATTGCTTTGAGAGATGCAATGCCGCACCCACCCGCTTGCCGAGGTGATTTGCCAGCGCGTGGGCGGCGCGGACCACCAGATTGCCGGGTCCGGTATCGATCTGGCCGGCAAACGGACCGTCGATCGTCAGGCTGATTGCGCCATCGCCGGCCGGGAGGCCGGTCAGCCGGTCGCCATGCTCGGCGAAAGCAAACAGACTATCCAGCTCGTGATAGCCGTCGGGACGGCGCGACCGGACGTGAAGTGCCAGATTGATCTTCGCATAGGCTGTTTCAACGATCGTCCTCCCGGCGACGGCGTCGCACGGAGCCTCAGGGAGCGGCATATTCAGGCTTCATCCCCTCGCGTGTCTTGGCTGACAGCCTCGTCGCGGTCTCGCCCTCCGCGAAGGCGGAGGCTGCGCGCCAGGCATAGCGCGCTTCGAAGCGCCGCCCAGCAGCCCACAGGGCATCGCCCAGATGCTCGTTGATCGTGGCGTCCGCGGGCGCGCCGGCCGCCGCCCTCTCCAGCACCGGCACCGCGCCTTCGATATCGCCGGTCAGAAAGCGGGCCCAGCCGAAGGAGTCGGTTATGGAGGCATCCTGCGGCTTGAGCGCGCTGGCCTTGCTAAGCAGCGCCAGCGCCGCGTCCAGATTCTGCCGCCGTTCGATCTGCGCATAGCCCAGATAATTGAGCACCACGGCCTCATCCGGTGCCAATTTCGCCGCGCGTTCCAGTACCAGCCGTGCCTCGTCCCACCGTTCGGCCTGTTCGAGCGCACTGCCCTCGAAAAGCAGCAGGGTCCAGGGCATGGCGTCGGGCCGATAACGATCCTGTGCCGCGCGATAGGCCGTGGCGGCGCCTGAAAAGTCTCCGGCAACCGCCAACAGTTGCCCCAGGCGGACCATCCGATCGGGTCCGGCCTGCGGCTCTTCCGCCAGTTTGCGAGCAAGCGCGACTGCTTCTTCCTGCTGCCCGTTCCCGGCCAGCGCATCGACCAGCACTGCCTGGCCAAGCGCGCCGTACCAGCTCGCCGAAGGGATCTGCCGCGCCAGCGCCGCAGCCGTCGGCGTATCGCCGACGCGCGTCAGCAGGCGCGCCGCCACGATGCGGGCTTCCACACTGGCGGGGTCGGCGAACAAGGCGATCCGCGCCATGCGCAACGCCATGGCCGCACTGTTCGATTCAGCGGATATGTCGCCTGCCAGCCGCGACAGAAGGCGGGCGAAGCCCTGGCGTGGCACCATGGCGCCGGCGAAGTCGGCCGCGGACTTACCCCGCGCGATGTCCGCCCGTGCCCGCGTGAAATTGGCATCGTCCGCCGGCAGCAGCGCCAGAGCCCTGTCGCGCGCGCCGATGGCCGTCAGCCGCGCAGCGAAAGCCAGCCGCAATCCCGCCAGATCGGCGACGCGGAGCGACAGCGCGCGCTGGATGGGTGCGGCGGCCGCCGCTCCGTCGCCTCGGCTTAGCGCCTGCATCGCCTCATGTTCATCGACATAACGACGGGCGAGCGCTCCGAAGCGGTCCCTGGCATTCACCACTGGCGGAGCGGGCTGCTGCTCGCCATGGGCGATCCAGCTGATGATGATCGGTGCGAGGAACGCGAAATTGCCTTCCTGCACCACCCTGTCGGTCAGTTGTCGCGCGGATGCCCAATCCCTTGCGACCAGCGCCTCGGCGATCCGGAGCAGGGTACCGTCGCGCGGAAGAAGTCCCTGCTGGTCGAGCAGGGTCGCCGAACGGAGCGCCAGTGGCACGTCGCCGCTTTCCAGCGCCTGATAATAGGAGCGCCGGGCGATTTCCAGGCTGTCGGGATCGCCGCGCAGCGCAGCGCGATAGCTTGCGACGGCCACGTCGCCCGCGCCCTCGCTGTCGGCCAGTCGCGCGCGGGCATAGGCGTGGAGAGCAGTGTCCGGCGCCACAGATGCGCCCGCCGTAACGGGCAGCATCAACGCTAGGCACAGGACTATATGCTCACATGTTCGGATAGTTCGGCCCTCCGCCGCCTTCGGGCACAACCCAGTTGATATTCTGGGTCGGGTCCTTGATGTCGCAGGTCTTGCAGTGGACACAATTCTGGGCGTTGATCTGGAAACGGGGCGTGCCCTCCTCCAGACCGACGACCTCATAGACGCCTGCCGGGCAATAGCGTTGCGCCGGTTCGTCATATAGCGGCAGATTGTAGCTGATCGGGATCGATGCGTCCTTCAGCTGGAGGTGGACCGGCTGGTCTTCCTCATGATTGGTGTTGCTGAGGAACACCGACGAC
>JBEVME010000099.1:0-12267 GCA_040508785.1 Sphingobium sp. | reverse complement strand
GTTGGGCGACGATTTCACACAGGAAGCGGAGGCAGGGATGCAGGATTGGCTGGCGGACAATCCGCAGGGAAAATTCGGCAAGCAAGAATATCAGCTCGCCCAATATGGCCTGACCAAGGAAGCGATCGAGCCGCTGCTCGCGCCCTATCTCGCCCGCTACGATATCGAACGGGAGGGTTGAGCATGAACGCCCCCCTCCCCTCGCCCTTCAGCGACGCGACCTTCTTTCAACTGGGCTATGTCACCCGCGATATCGGCCGCGCGATGGAGCTGTGGCGCACGCGCTATGGCGTCAGCGACTTCCTGTCCTTCAACGGCCGCGACTTCGCGCCGCCGGGGGCGACCGGGCCGTTCCTCGACGTGGCGCTCGCCTATCGCGGCGATGTGATGATCGAACTGATCCAGCCCGACGTGAACGATCCGGGCATCTATGGTGACGCGCTGCGCGACGATGGCGGGGTGACGCTGCACCATCTGGGCTATCTGGTCGACGATGCGCGCTTTGCGACGATCGTGGACGATTGCGCCGCGCTGGCGATCCCGACGCCGGTCGTCCGCAGCACCGGCTTCTGCCTCGTCTATGCGGATACGCGCGCCGACTCCGGCCTGTTCACCGAACTGGTCCTGCCGGGGCCGGAAGTGAACCGCCTGTTCGGTGCCGTGCCGCGCAACTGACGCTCATCTGGTCCGCACCAGCACGTCGCGACCGGCCCACAGGCGGCGGCGTTCGGCGTCAGGATCGGGCGCGACGCTGTCTTCTGCGTCCAGCAGCAATATCTGCTGTGCGTCGGCCTGAAAGCGTGGCCAGCGGGGTCCGGGATCGCCATTGCGGATGAAATCGATCCACGCGCGACGCATCCGCCGGGCAAGCCGCGCGCGCTTGCCGATCATCGGCCCGCCCGTCCCCAGCATCGTCCGGAGTCCACGCCAGCCCCACAGATAGGCCAGCTCGACCCCATGTGTCGGGCCGAGCAGAAGACCGCCGAGATCGAAACGATAGAACCATGTCGGCGCACCTGCCGCGGCATGGCGGGTCGCGAAATTGCGTGTTAGCATGGCGAATGCGAGGTCGCTCGCCAGTGCGCGGTCGCCTGTCTTGCCCGGCCGATAGCCGGCGATGATGCGCGCCGCCGCCTCCCTGGATCGGCAAGGCGCGCACCGCCGCCGAATCGTCGCCTACCAACGCCACAAAGTGCGCCGCCACCTTCGCGGCGAACGGTCTCTCATGGATCAGGCTCACCGCCCCGCTCTGCATGATGCACCGTGGAACAGTCCGCCGGCCGCCGCGCTCAGCATCAGCAACGACACCGACACCGACACCGATCCCGCCGATTCGCCCGCGATCGTCACATGATCGGGATCGCCGCCAAAGGCCGCGATATTGTCGCGTACCCAGCGCAGCGCCGCGATCTGGTCATGCAGCCCAAGATTCATGGGTATTCCCAGCGCCTCGACACCAAGGAAACCGAGCAACCCCAGCCGGTAATTCACCCCCACGACGACGATGTCGCCTGTCTCGGCCAACATGCCCCCGTCATACATCGCCGCACTGCCGCCGACGAATGCCCCGCCATGGAACCAGACCATCACCGGACGCCGCTTCGCAACCGAACCGGGCGAGAAGATGTTGAGGAACAGACAGTCTTCGGACTGGGACGGGCCGAGCTGCTCGGGCGTCGCGAACCCGACCTGTTGCGGGCAGGCCGCGCCGAGCCGTACCGCGTCCACGATATCGGAGGGCGGCGCGACCGGCCCGGGCAGGGCGAACCGCTCCGCATGGGCATAGCGGATGCCCCGCCACGCGACGCTCGCGCCACGATCCTCGCCGCGAAAGCGGCCGGCCGGGGCAATGGCCTCGTTCCGGCTCATATCCGCGCCGCCATCGCGGCCGCGATCATCCGTGCGACGTCCGGCAGCACGGGTTTCATCGATGGCGTGCGCGGCAGGTCGTCGACGACGAGGATTTTCACCGGCACCTGATAGGCGCTGAGATGCGCACGCGCGAAATCCAGGATATCCGCCTCGCTCGCCACCATCCCCTCGCGCAGGATCACCGCCGCCCCCGGCACCGCGCCCAGCCTCGCGTCGGGCAGGCCGACGACACTCACCTCGCGCACGGCGGGATGCGCCTCCAGCGCGCGCACCACCTCGTCGGGATGGACCTTGAAGCCGCCCCGGATGATCGCGGCATCGGTGCGGCCGCAGATGGTCAGGAAATTGTCGGCGTCGATGATCGCCCGGTCGGTGGTGCGATACCAGTCCTTGCCGCCATGGATCTGCGCGGTCTTGAGTTCGAGCACGCCTTCTTCGCCCGGCGGCCGGATCGCCCCCGTCTCGCTATCGACGATGCGCGCGCCGACGCCGTCGTGAATGCGCCCGCAACTGCGCGGCTTCTCCAGAAAATAGCGCCGGAAATCGGGCAGCGTCCAGCCGGATATGCCACCGATAAATTCGGTCGCCCCGTAATTTTGCAGCACCGGCAGGTCGTAGCGCTTGAGGAACTCCATCACCGTTTCGGGCGGCAGCGGCGCCGTGCCGGACCGCAGCGCTGTCAGGCTCGCCAGATCCTCGCGCGGCAGGTCGGCGTCCAGCACCATGCGCAGCGCGGCGGGGACCAGCGAAGCGACCCTGGGCCGACAGGCCACGACAGCGTCGCGCCACGCCTGCACCGTGAAGCGGTCGAACAGGATCAGCCGCCGCCCGGCGAGCAGCGTGTTGAGCATCGCGAACACCCCGGCGATATGCGCGAGCGGGCCGACCTGCAGGCTGACGCCCGATCGCAGTCGGGGCGCCTCGTCCGCCGACCGGCCCTTTTCGTAGACGAGCGCCCCGTCCAGCGCCGCGTCGAAGGCCTTGCGCGACAGCGGTACCCGCTTGGGCGGCCCCGTCGTGCCGCTGGTCAGCATCTCGACGGCGGTCTTGCGATGCGCCGGATCGGACGCCGCCAGCACATCCGCGCGTGCCTGTTGCGCGATCGCGACGCCGCCAAGGTCGGGGGATAAGGCGATCGCCGCACAGCCCGCAGCGCCGATAGCCTCCGCGATTTCGGGCGCATCGATGTCGCCCTGCTCCGCGATGACGGCGGTCAGGCCGAGCCGCCCGATATCGGCCACCAGCTTGTCGCGCGCGATCATCGGATTGAGCACGACCAGCAGCCGTTCCGACACGAACAGCGCCAGCATCGCGGCGAGTGGCGAAGGCCGGTTGCGGATCATCACGCCAACGCGATGCCCCTGCGTGATCCCCGCCCGGTCGAGCGCGCCGCCAATCGCCTCGACCGCGCCCGCCAGATCGCCCCAGCTGAAGCCGCGCTCGCCCTGCACCAGGGCGATGGCGGCTGGATCGACCGCCATGACGCCCTGCAATTTCTCCGCGAAGCTCATCCCCGCTCCTTCCCTACACCACGCGCCGCAACAGCGGCTGGCCCGCAAAATGCCGCCGGACATTGTCGAGCGCCCCGGCAAAGACCGCCGCGAAAGCCTCCCGCGTGGCGCCCCCGACATGCGGCGCCATCAGCACATTGGGCACATCGGCCCAGGTCGATCCGGCCAACGGCTCGCGGTCGAACACGTCGAGCGCGGCGCCGCCGAGCCGTCCGTCCCTGAGCGCCGCCACCATCGCACCCTCGTCGATCACGAACCCGCGCGACACGTTGACGATCAGCCCGTCCGGTCCCAGCGCCTCGATCACGGCGCGCGTCACCAGTCCGCGCGTGCTGTCGTCGCCACGCGCCGCGACGATCAGCACGCTGGACCAGGCCGCCAGCTCTTCAAGCGTCTCGACCCGCGGCCAGGCGGCATCGGGCTTGTCGCGCGGTCCCCACCAGGCGATCTGACAGCCGAAGGGCACCAGCCGCGCGGCGATCGCCTGGCCGATATGCCCAAGGCCCACAATGCCGACCTTGTGCGCGGCGATCGACCGCCCTGGCCGCCGCCGCCCCAATGGCCACTGATCGTCGCGCACCCAGCGGTCGTTGGCGATGACCTCCCGCGCATGGGCCAGCATCAACGTCACGGCGAAATCGGCGACATCGCCGGCATTGAGGTCGCCCGCATTGGTGACGGCGATGCCGCGCGCCTTCGCCGCATCCAGGTCGATCCCCGCCATGCCGGCCGCAACCGCGGCGATCAGCTTCAGGTCGGGCAGCAGGGCGAAACGCGCGGCATCCAGCCGCTCCATGCCGGAGGTCAGCACCGCCTCTATCCCGGCGCCATGGTCGCGCAGGAAGCCGTCGCGGTCGGGCTGCCCGTCCAGCCGGACGATGTCGAACTCTTCCTGCGACGGCTTCACCATCGCCTCGATGGCCTTGCTCAGCACCAGCAGTTTCGGTCTGTCCATATCGGGGATCTCGCAACGGTTGACGAAAGACGCCCGGCAGGCAATGGCACAGTTGTATAACTAAGAGAACCATCAAGGAGCGGCACCGATGGAAATGCGATTTCTCGGCAAGAGCGGGCTGGAGGTATCGGTCTACGGCTTCGGCACCATGACCTTCAGCGACGGCGAGGGCATGTTCGGCAATATGGGCGCGACGCGCGGGACCGATGCCGAGCGCCAGATCGACATGTGCCTCGACGCGGGCGTCAACCTGTTCGACACGGCGGACATGTATGCGGGCGGGCGCTCCGAGGAAATATTGGGCCAGGCGCTGGGCGCCAGGCGCAAGGACGTCGTCATCGCCACCAAGGCGTTCGCGCGGACCGGACGCGGCGCGCACGACACGGGCCTGTCGCGCCGCCATCTCGTCGATGCCTGCGACGCCAGCCTGAAACGTCTGGGCACCGACTGGATCGACCTTTACCAGGTCCACAGCTTCGACGCGCTCGTGCCGCTGGAGGAGACGCTGCGCGCGCTCGACGATCTCGTGACGGCGGGCAAGGTCCGCTATATCGGCTGTTCCAACTATAATGGCTGGCACCTGATGAAAGCCGGCGCGGTCGCCGAGCGGATCGGCACCCAGCGCTATATCGGCCAGCAAATCCAATATTCGCTGATGGTCCGCGACGCAGAGGACGAACTGCTGCCATGCGGCGTCGATCAGGGCGTGGGCGCGCTGATCTGGAGCCCGCTCGCGCAGGGTTTCCTGTCGGGCAAGTTCCGTGGCGGGGCGGACGCCGATGCGGCCACCCGGCTCACCCTCAACGGCCGTCTCAAGCAGTTCGACACACCCCAGGGCAAAGCCGTGGTCGATACGCTGCACGAGATCGCCGCTGCGCATCTGGGCGCCTCGCCCAGCCAGGTCGCGCTCAACTGGCTGCTCGCGCGGCCCGGCGTATCGACTGTCCTGCTCGGCGCGCGCACCGACGAGCAACTGGCCGACAATCTCGCCGCCGCCACCTGGTCACTGGCGGCCGACGAGGTGGAGGCGCTCGATCGCGCGAGCCAGACCGGGATGCGCTATCCCAATTCCCACCACCGCCTGTTCAGCTTGCAACGCAACCCGCAGCTTTTCGCCCGCTACAAGAGGGAATGACGCAGGAGGATGGCGAGCCTCTTCGATATCCTTGCGCTGAAACCTGCGGGCGTCGATGGCTTCACCGCCCTGGCCCCGTCGATCGGCGGACCGCGCATTTTCGGCGGCGCAGTCGTCGCGCAGGCGATGCTGGCCGCCTACGAGACCGTGGGCGGGCAGGTCTGCCATTCGCTGCACTGCTATTTCATCCATCCGGGCGATCCCGCCACGCCAATCCTGTACGCGGTGACGCGCTCGCGCGACGGCGGCTCCTTCGCGACCCGCCATGTCGCGGCGATGCAGGACGGGCGTCCGATCCTGGAGATGATCGCTTCCTTCCAGCGCCCGGCCGAAGGGTTCGAACATGGCGCCGCGATGCCTTCCGTGCCGCCGCCCGACAGTCTCGAGGACGACGACGCACGCGGCGCCAGCGTCGGCATCCAGTTGCGCAATGTTGGCGTGCCCCGCCCCGGCCTGGTCGCCACGGTCGAAGCGCCCCGCCACCAGATGTGGTTCCGCAGCCAGTCGTCGCTCGGCGACGCCATCCGCCATCATCAGGCCGCGCTCGCCTATGCGTCCGACTTCCCGCAACTGCCGACGATCGTCCAGCCGCATCCCGTCACCTGGCGCACGCCCGGCTTCCAGTTCGCCAGCCTCGATCATGCGATCTGGTTTCACCGACCGCTCGACTTCACCCGCTGGCATTTATGCGACATGGACACAACTGCCTCCTCGCAACAGCGCGGCCTCTGCCGGTCGAGCGTCTATGACGAAGGCGGCACGCTGGTGGCGACGGTGGTGCAGGAAGCAATGATCCGGATGCGCTCGGCGCCGGACTGATCCACGTTAGGCCGGCGGATATTCCAGCCCCGGCGGGCTCGGCGCGCCCACGTCATTCTCTGCGTCGATCCAGTTGACGATGGCCGGCGGCGTCCGCGCCGCCCACCAGGGCGACAGCCTCTTGGGGCGCGGCACGGGCAGGCTCTCGGCGCCCTGCGCGGCAAGAAAATCCCGCCAGATCTGCTGGTCGCCGGGGAAGGACGATCCTTCGCCCGCGACGAAGCCATAGAGGGTGCAACCTTCCGGCCCGGCGACCCAGGGGCCGAACACATCGCCATATTCCAGCATGATATGGCTGCCCGGCCGGCAGACGATGTCGCCGCTGCGAATCTCGCCCTGCAGGATCAGGTTGATATGGTCGCCATGATGGCCGTGATTGGCGCTCATCGCGCCCGGGTCCCACTTGTTGTAGAAGGCGACATAGCGCGGCGACAGCTCGATCCATTTTTCCCAGATCGACGCGATCCGCCCGTCCCTCAGGCGAAAGCGCAGCATCTCCTCCCAGGGGACATCGTCGATATGCTTGATCCGTGGTCCGCCCTGCATCCGCCGGCTCCTTATTCTGTTGAAATTGCTCAGTCGTCCCGTTCGCTCAGTAACCCGCGCGGATCGCCCAGCGAATGGCCGCCGTCCATCGTCAGCGACCGGCCAGTGATATAGCCGGCTTCGTCCGACGCCAGGAACAGGAAGCCGGCCGCGATCTCCTCGGGCTGACCGGCGCGGCCGATCGGTATCTCGGCGCCCATGGCCGCGATCTGCTCCGCGGTCGCGTTGCTTTTAAGCGCGTGGGTCACGGTCAGGCCCGGCTCGATCGCATTCACGGTGATGCGATAGCGCGCCAGCTCCAGCCCTGCGCCCCGCACGAAGCCGTTCACCGCCATCTTGACCGACCCGTAATGGACCCGGCCGGGCAGCGATTTCTGGTTGCCCGCGACCGATGAGGTCACGAGAATGCGCGCGGCCTTGCTTTTCTTGAGCCAGGGCAGCGCGTCCTTCGTCATCCAGAAGGCGGCCTTGATGCCCACTTCGAACATCTGGTCGAGCACTTCGTCCGGCATGTCCTCGAGCGAGGAGGGCGTCAGATAGGCGGCATTGTGCAGCACGATGTCGATGGCGCCGAAATGCGCGGCCGTCTGTTCGACCATCGCCTTCACCGCAGCCCGGTCGCCCATGTCGAGCGCGACCAGGATCGCCTCGCCGCCGGCGGCCACGATCTCGTCCACCACCTCCTGGCCCGGCGCCGCCGTGCGCGTCGCCAGGACGATCTTCGCGCCTTCCGCAGCGAACCGCAGCGCGCACGCGCGTCCGATGCCCCGTCCGCCGCCGGTCACTATCGCCACGCGGCCATCCAGCTTGCCCATCACTCTCTCCCTCATCCGTTAGGGCAACCGTCGGCGCGCACCGCGCCGCTGTCAACCTGTCTAGCGACCTGATCGCTGGTCGTGATAGCGCAGGATCAGCGACTGGCTGGCCGTCGCCATCAATTCCCCCGAAGGCGCGAACAGGTACATGCCGCCATGCACGACGCCAGCATGGACCGATTCGATGCGCACATCGCACATCACCCATTCGGTCGGCATCATGCGGGCATAACGGATCGTGTTGTCGAGGCTGTTGCCGCCGCAGTCGTGCCCGACTGCGTCGCTGATAGCGACCGAGACATAGTCTGCCGCGATCGCCAGCATCGCCCGGTCGAACGGCCGCCGATCGCGCGCCCGCAGCCAGAGGGATAGGCGCCCGCCGCCACGGCCCGCCATCGCCTCGCCGGTCGGATAGCGCCCGGCCGCCACTCGCACCTCCAGCCGGTCGCGCAGGTCCCCGCCTTTCTCGCGCCAATGCTTTCCTTCCGGGCAGACATCGGGTCCGGGTACGTCCGGCATCGTCACCCACTGGTCCGAGACCGGATCGTCGCGCTGACCGAGTGCCGCGCTGACCGTGATGATCTTCTGGTCGTCGACATGTTCAAGGACATTGGCCTGGCTGGTCTGGTTGCCCTCGACCGGCACCCACACGTCGAGATCGACCACCGATCCCGGCCGCGCGAAGGACAGATAATGGGCCGTCGCCCAGATGACGGGTCGCTTGCAGGTCTGCTCCATGGCGCTGATCGCCGCCGCCAGGCCGACGCCGCCGAACAGGAAGCGGCGCTCGGGCAGGCCCACGCACAGGTCCATTGTGACCGGCAGATACCAGCGATGCGGATTGTGGGTCGGGCGCAGGTCGAAAAGCGGTTCCATGGCGTGGCTTTGCGGCAGAAGCGCCGCCCTGCGCAAGCCCACTCGACTTGTCGTCCGGCGCTGCTATGAGAAAGCTTACCTAGATAGACAGGTGAGAAAATGGACTACAAGATGCTTGGCCGCTCCGGCCTGCGCGTGTCGCGCCTCTGCCTTGGCTGCATGACCTATGGTGTCGCGCAGACCGGCCAGCATGAATGGACGCTCGACGAGGAAGCGGCCCGCCCCTTCTTCCGCCAGGCACTGGAAGCCGGGATCAATTTCTTCGACACCGCCAATGGCTATTCGGGCGGCACGTCAGAGGAGATTACCGGGCGGGCGCTCAGGGATTTCGCGCGCCGCGACGAGGTGGTGATCGCAACCAAGGGGTTCATCCCGTGGCGCAACGCGCCGAACACCGGCGGCCTGTCACGCAAGGCGCTGTTCCAGGCGGTGGACGACAGCCTCCGGCGCCTCGGCACAGACTATATCGACCTCTACCAGATCCACCGCTTCGACGCCGAAACGCCAGTCGAGGAGACGATGGAGGCGCTGCACGACATCGTGAAAGCGGGCAAGGCGCGCTATATCGGCGCATCGTCCATGGCCGCCTGGCAATTTTCCAAGCTGCAATATGTCGCCAGCGCCAACGGCTGGACCCGCTTCATCTCGATGCAGCCGCAGGTGAACCTCATCTATCGCGAGGAGGAGCGGGAGATGCTGCCGCTCTGCGCCGACATGGGCGTGGGCGTCATCCCGTGGAGTCCGCTCGCGAGGGGCAAGCTGACCCGTCCGCTCGACGTGAAAACCGCACGATCCGAAACCGACCAGTTCGGCAAGGCCATCTACGGCGCAACCGCCGGTCAGGACGCGGCGGTCATCGACGCTGTCCTGACGATCGCCGCCAGCCGCAACCTGCCCCCGGCGCAGATCGCTCTCGCCTGGCTACTCGCCAAGCCGGAAATCACCGCCCCCATCATCGGCGCGTCCAAGCCAACGCAGTTGGCCGACGCCGTCGCGGCGCTCGCCATCGCGCTCACCGCCCAAGAGATTACGGCGCTGGAGGCGCCCTATATCCCGCATGAAGTCACCGGCGTGACCTTTCCGTCGCGCTTCCGGGGCAAGGTGTCCGTGCTGGGATGAGGGTCGCCGTCACCGGCAGCGCCGGCAAGATCGGGCGCGAGGCCTGCGCGGCGCTGAAGGCCGCCGGGCATCGCGTCATCGGCCTCGACCTGCGCGCAGCGACGATCGGCGGGGTGCGCACGGCGGCGGTCGACTGCACCGATTTCGGCGCCGTGATGGGCGCACTGTCGGGCATCGACACGATGTTCGGCATGGCCCCCCTGCCCCAGGTCCCCGATGCGGTCGTCCATCTGGCCGGCATCCCGGCGCCGGGCCTGGCCGACGACGCGCATATCTTCGACGTGAACACCCGATCCACCTATAATGTCCTTTCCGCCTGCGCGCGCCTGGGCATCAACCGCATCGTCTGGGGATCGAGCGAGACGATCCTGGGCCTGCCGTTCAACGATCCCCCCGCCTTCGTGCCGCTGGACGAGACCCATCCCGATCGGCCCAACTGGTCCTATGCACTCGCCAAGTTCCTCGGCGAGCAGATGGCCGACCAGATGGTCCGCTGGCATCCTGCCCTGTCGATCGCGTCGCTGCGCTTTTCCAACGTGTTCGACGCCGCCGATTATGCGCAGCAGCCGGGCGCCGCGGCCAGGCCCGATTTCCGCAAGTTCAACCTGTGGGGCTGTGTCGATGCGCGCGACGCGGGCGAGGCCTGCCGGCTGGCCGTCGAGGCGGGCTTTGCCGGTCACGAGCGCATGATCGTCGCCGCCGCCGACAATATCACCGGCCATCCCAGCGCCGATCTGCTGGCCGCCCATTTCCCCGATACGCCGGTCAGGCAAACGATCGATGGCGACATGTCGCTGCTGTCGTCGGCGCGGGCAAAGACCGTGATCGGATACGAACCGCGTCATAGCTGGAGGGACCTATGAGCGACATCGTGCGCTTCGAGGTGGCCGATGGCGTGGGCCTCATCACCCTGAACCGCCCCGACAAGCTTAACGCCCTCAATGACGGCATGCACCCGGCGCTCGACGAGGCGTTCGTCGCCGCGCACATCGCAAAAGACGTCCGCGCCATCGTGCTGACCGGGGCGGGGCGGGGCTTTTGCGCCGGCGCGGACCTCACTCGCCTCGACCGGCTGGTCGCCAGCCGGGGCGCGGATTATGAACTGCGCCGGCCCGGCACGCTCGATCCGGTCTTCGAAGGAATGGGCCTCGATCCCGATCTCGCCCACACCTACACTTTCCCGCTCGCCACGCCCAAGCCCGTGATTGGCGCGATCAACGGCGCCTGCATGGGCGTTGGCCTTGTGCTCGCCGCCTGCTGCGACGTGCGATTCGCCAGCACGACCGCCCGGTTCGGCGCCGCCTTCCCCCAGCGCGGAATCCAGGCGGAGGCAGGGCTGGCCTGGCTCCTCCCCCGCATCGTCGGGCGCGGCATTGCGTCGGACATGCTGCTGTCGGGCCGGATCGTCGCGGCAGAGGAAGCGCTGCGCATCGGCCTCGCCAGCCGAATCGAGGAACCCGACGCATTGCTCGATGCCGCGATCGCCTATGCCCGCGATATCGCGGTCAACGCCGCGCCGCAGGCCGTGGCGCTCACAAAGCAGCAATTGTTCGGCGGCTGCACCGAAAGCTTCGGCGATGCGGCCCGCCGGGCGCACGACCTGCTGCTCGGCCGCCTCGCCTCCGACGATTTCATAGAAGGTGTGGCCAGCTTCCGCGAGAAGCGACCGCCCCGCTTCTGCGACCTGTAGGACAAAGTCATGCCAATGATCCGCAACCATTATGACGAAGAGCATGAGGCTTTCCGCGATGCGTTCCGCACCTTCCTGGAGCGTGAGGCGATCCCCAACCGGGCGCAATATCGCGCCGACGGGATGGTCAGCCGCGACTTGTACACCAAGATGGGCGCGCAGGGCTTCCTCGCCTCCTGGGTGCCCGAAGCCTATGGTGGGCTTGGCCTTGCCGACTTCCGCTACGATCAGGTGATGATGGAGGAAGTGGGCCGCAGCCTGGAATCGGGTATCTGGACCGGCGCGCTCAACCGCAATTCGCCGCCCTATATCGGCAAATATGGCAGCGAGGAAACCAAGCGCCACTATCTGCCGAAGCTGGCCAGCGGCGAGATGCTCTGCGCCATCGCCATGACCGAGCCGGACGCGGGCAGCGACATTGCCGGTTTCAAGACCCGCGCCGATCAGCGGCCGGACGGGACCTGGGTGCTCAACGGCTCCAAGACCTATATCTCCTATGGCCTCATCGCGGAACTGTTCGTCGTCGCGGCCAAGACCGATGTGGGCAACAAGCGCCAGCTCGGCCTCTTCTTGGTCGAACGCGGCATGCCGGGCTTCCGCACCGGGCGAAAGCTGGAGAAGCTCGGCTTCCATACGCAGGACACCGCCGAAATCTTCTTCGAGGATGTGGTGCTCCAGCCGATCCATGTGCTGGGCGATCCGGCCAAGGGTTTCGACTATATGCGCGGGGGGCTGGCCGAAGAGCGGCTGACGACGGCGGCCCAGTCCCTGCCCTGGTCGCACAAGGCGATCGAGTTGACGCTCGATTTCGTGCAGCAGCGCAAGGCGTTCGGCCAGACGGTCGCGGACTTCCAGAACACCAAGTTCAAGCTCGCCGAGATGCAGACCGAGGTGAACGCCTGCCAGGCCTTTCTCGACCATTGCGTGCG
>JBEVME010000085.1:0-5435 GCA_040508785.1 Sphingobium sp. | reverse complement strand
CAAAGCCGCCCATCCAGTCGCCGTCATGGCTGATGAAGTCGGCCAGGCACATGTTCGCGCGGCCCTCGCGCTTCTGGATCTGCTGGCGCAGCATGGGCAGGCGATAATGCTTCTCGTCCTCGATATGGACGATGATGTCGTCGCCCTCGCGGCGGCACGGCCACAGCCCGCACACGCCGCGCGCGGTCAGCCACTGCTCGTCGATGATCTTGTCGAGCATCGCCTGCGCGTCGGCGAACAGGCTGGACGCGCTCTCGCCGACCACCTCGTCGGTCAGGATCGCGGGACAATTGCCCGCCAGTTCCCAGGCGCGGAAGAAGGGCGTCCAGTCGATATAGTCGCGCAGGTCCTTCAGGTCCCAGTTAGGGAAGCGATGCACGCCGGGGAGCAGCGGACGCGGCGCCTTCAGGCTCTCGTCGATCTCGAACGCGTTGGCGCGCGCATCTTCCAGCGACACGAGGGCGCTCTGCCCCTTGTTGGCGCGGGCGACGCGGACATGCTCGTAATCGTCCTTCGTCTTCGTGACGAAATCCGCCTTCTGCGTTTCGGAAACGAGCGCGGTGGCGACGCCGACGGCGCGGCTGGCGTCCAGCACATGGACGACCGGCCCGGTGAAGGCGACATCGATGCGCAGCGCGGTATGGACGCGCGATGTGGTTGCGCCACCGATCAGCAGCGGCATGGTCATGTTGGCGCGCTGCATCTCCTGCGCAACGGTCACCATCTCGTCCAGCGACGGCGTGATGAGGCCCGACAGGCCGATCATGTCGGCGTCATTCTCGTTCGCGGCGCGCAATATGTCCTGCCAGGGGACCATCACGCCCATGTCGATCACGTCGAAGCCGTTGCACTGGAGCACGACGCCGACGATATTTTTGCCGATATCATGGACGTCGCCCTTGACCGTGGCCATGATGATCTTGCCCTTGCCCTTGGCGCCCGGTTCCTTGGCGGCCTCGATGAAGGGCAGAAGGTGCGCGACCGCCTTCTTCATGACGCGGGCGGACTTCACCACCTGGGGCAGGAACATCTTGCCCGCGCCGAACAGGTCGCCGACGACGTTCATGCCGTCCATCAGCGGGCCTTCGATGACGTGGA
Organism: Sphingobium sp.; assembly: GCA_040508785.1. GTDB lineage: Bacteria > Pseudomonadota > Alphaproteobacteria > Sphingomonadales > Sphingomonadaceae > Sphingobium. Next base: position 4,337 of record JBEVME010000085.1, on the reverse strand, counting down.
TCGGCTTGTCGGCGGACAGGCGGCATTCCTCCGTATCCTCGACGACATACATGTCGATGCCCTTAACCAGCGCATGCTCCAGCCGCTTGGCGACCGGCCAGCCGCGCCATTCCTGCGCCGCCTTGTCGGCGACGGCGTCCGTGCCGCGATATTTCTCGGCGATGGTGACCAGCCGTTCGCCGGCGTCGGGATCGCGGTTGAGGAGGACGTCCTCGCAAGCGATGCGCAGTTCCGGGTCGATCGCATCATAGACGTCGAGCTGCCCCGCATTGACGATCGCCATGTCCAGCCCGGCGGGGATGGCGTGGTAGAGGAAGACGCTGTGCATCGCCCGGCGCACCGGCTCGTTGCCGCGGAAGGAGAAGGAGAAGTTGGAGAGGCCGCCCGAGATATGGACATGCGGGCAGCGTGCCTTGATCTCCCGGCACGCCTCGATGAAGTCGACCCCGTAATTATTATGCTCCTCGATCCCCGTCGCCACCGCGAAGATATTGGGGTCGAAGATGATGTCCTCCGGCGGAAAGCCGATGGTCATCAGCAGCTTGTAGGCGCGCTCACAGATTTCCACCTTGCGGGCCTGGGTGTCGGCCTGGCCGGTCTCGTCGAAGGCCATGATGACGGCGGCGGCGCCATAGGCCATGCATTTGCGGGCGTGATACAGGAACGCCTCCTCGCCCTCCTTCATGCTGATCGAATTGACGATCGGCTTGCCGGACACGCATTTGAGGCCCGCCTCGATCACCTCCCACTTGCTGCTGTCGATCATGACCGGAACACGCGAAATGTCCGGCTCGGCGGTCATGAGCTTCAGGAAGGTGGTCATCGCCTCGACCGCGTCGAGCAGCCCCTCGTCCATGTTCACGTCGACGATCTGCGCGCCGTTTTCGACCTGTTCACGGGCGATATCGATCGCGGCGGCATAGTTGCCCGCCATGATGAGCTTCTTGAACTTGGCCGATCCGGTAACGTTGGTGCGCTCGCCGATATTGACGAAGTTGGCGCCAGAAAGATTGGGGGATTTTGTCATTCTGTATCTCTCTCCCCTCCCTTCAGGGAGGGGGCGGGGGAGGGCATGTCGGAGAGCCAGCCTTTACAGGCCCTCCCCTAACCCCTCCCTAAAGGGAGGGGGACTAAGCAGCGATGTGCATCGGTTCGAGGCCTGCGAGCCGGGTCACGACCTCCAGCGTAGGCACCACGCGCGGCTTGTGCCCCGCCAGCGCCTTCGCGATCGCGCCGATATGTTCGGGCGTGGTGCCGCAGCAGCCGCCGACCATATTGACCAGATCCTCGTCGATCCATTCGCGGATCAGCCTGGCCGTCGTCTCGGGCAGTTCGTCATATTGGCCCAGTTCGTTGGGCAGGCCGGCATTGGGATAGGCCAGGATCAGCGTGTCGGCATTCTTGGACAGTTCGGCCAGATAGGGCCGCAGCAGGTCCGCGCCGAACGCGCAGTTCACGCCGATGGTCAGCGGCTTCAAATGGCGCAGCGAGTACCAGAAGGCGTTGATCGTATGGCCCGAGAGATTCCGGCCCGACATGTCGGTGATGGTAAAGCTCAGCATCAGCGGCACCGACCGGCCGGATGCTTCCTCCGCCTCGCGCGCGGCCATGCCCGCCGCCTTGGCGTTGAGCGTATCAAAGCAGGTTTCGACCAGCAGGAAATCGACCCCGCCCTCGATCAGCGCGTCGCATTGCTCGCGATAATGGCCTTTCAGCGTGTCGTAATCGATCTCGCGATAGGCCGGGTCGTTGACGTCGGGCGAAATCGACAGCGTCTTGTTGGTCGGCCCGATCGATCCCGCGACGAAACGCGGCCGGCCGTCCCGCGCGGTGGCGGCGTCGCAGCATTTGCGCGCCAGATGCGCGGCGGCGATGTTCAGTTCGCGCACCAGATGCTCGCAGCCATAATCGGCCATCGCGATCCGGGTGCCGCTGAACGTGTTGGTCTCGATCATGTCGGCGCCATTGTCGAGATAGGCGGTGTGGATCGCCTCGACGATGTCGGGCCGCGTCAGGCACAGCAGGTCGTTATTGCCCTTCTGGTCCTTCTCGAGGTCCAGGTCGCCGCGATAGTCGGCTTCGCTCAGGCCGTATTTCTGGATCGACGTGCCATAGCCGCCGTCGAAGATCATGATCTTCGTCGCGGCGATCGTGCGGAATTGTTCTTCGGCGGTCATGCGGTCTTTTCCAGTTCAGGAGCGCTCACCTGCGGGCGAAGGCCCAGCAGATGACAGATGGCGTAGCTCAGCTCCGCGCGATTGAGCGTGTAGAAGTGGAAGTCCCGCACCCCGCCCGCATAGAGCTTGCGGCACAGTTCGGCGGCCAGCGTCGCGGACACGAGCTGGCGCGCGGCGGGGCGGTCATCCAGCCCTTCGAACAGCCGGCCCATCCAGCTGGGCACTTCCGTGTTGCACATGGCCGACATGCGCTGGACGGCCGCGAAATTGCTGACCGGCATGATGCCGGGAATGATATCCGCCGTGATCCCGGCCGCTGCCACGGTGTCGCGAAAGCGGAAAAAGGCTTCGGGGGTGAAGAAGAATTGCGTGATCGCGCGGGTCGCGCCGGCATCGATCTTGCGCTTCAGATTGTCGAGATCGCTCTGGGCGCTGTAGGCGTCGGGATGCGTCTCGGGATAGGCGGCTACCGAAATCTCGAAGGCGTGGCGCTTCAGCAGCCCTTCGACCAGCTCGGCCGCACCGGCATAACCGTCGGGATGCGGCGTGAACCTGGATCCCGCAACGGGCGGATCGCCGCGCAGGGCGACGATGTGCCGTACGCCCGCGTCCCAATAGGCGTCGGCCACCTCACCAATCTCGTCCTTGCTGGCGGCAACGCAGGTCAGGTGCGCAGCGGCGGCCAGGGACGTTTCCTTCGCGATCCGCGCGACGGTATTGTGCGTTCGCTCCCGCGTCGTGCCCCCCGCGCCATAGGTCACGGACACGAATTTGGGCGCGAGCGGCGACAACGCCTCAATCGCGGACCACAGCTGCTCCTCCATCTTCTCCGTCTTGGGCGGAAAGAATTCGAAGCTGACATTGAGATCGCCGGCAAGGTCGGCGAACAGCGGCGCATCGAACGCCCGCTTCGCCTCGTCGTCGGATCGGTGGGCAGGTGTCATGCGGAAATACGTCCTTCGATCGGAAAAATCCGGGCGCCGCGCCGGCGTCCGAGCCATAATTTGACGGTCAGTTCCTGGCCGGGCAGCGTTTTCACGCCATCCAGGTCCAGTCCGGCTTCCTCGAACCACCCTTGCATCTGATCGTCGGAAAAGCCCAGCCGCGCATGTTGGTCGCGAGACCGCAATTCCTCGCGCTGGTGCGCGGCGAAGTCGGCGATCAGCACGCGGCCGCCCGGCGTAGCGACGCGCGCGACCTCGGCGATCACCTGTTCCGGCGCCTGCGCATAATGCAGGACCTGGTGGAGCACGATCGTATCGGCCTCGCCGGCCCCCATCGGCAGTGCCCCGAAATCACCGAGCAGCAGCGCATATTTGTCCCCCGCCGCTTCGGGCAGCTTGGTCCGCGCCAGGCGGAGCATGTCCGGGCTGCGGTCGACCGCCGTGACCCGGTCGGCGTGGGGGCCGAACAGCTCGATCATCCGCCCCGTGCCGGTGCCCACGTCGAGCAGGCTGCCGACCGGTTCGTCCCCCAGCAGCGCGGTCATGGCCGCCTCGACCTCCGCCTCCGTCACATGGAGCGATCGGATCGCGTCCCATTCCTCAGCATGTTCGGCAAAATAGGCTTCGGCGGCACGGGCGCGGTCGGCGCGAACGGCAGCCAGCCGGGCCAGGTCGGCCCTTTGCCACAGCGCCTCGCCCTGCGACGGTTCCAGCTGGTCCAGCAGGCGGATATAGGGAGCGGCATCGGCCCCGCGCGCCAGTCGCAGGAACACCCAATTGCCCTCCTTGCGCCGCTCGATCATGCCCGCTTCCGTCAGGATGCGGACATGACGCGACACGCGCGGCTGGCTTTGTCCGACGACCTGCGCGATTTCCCCCACCGCCAGTTCCATCGCCCGCAGCAGGTGAACGATCCGCAACCGCGTCGGGTCGCCGAGCGCCCGGAAGATGTCGAGTGCGGGGATCATTGCACCCTTATATAAAGAAATCTTTATATGCGTCAACCGGCAGCTTCCGCACCGCTCCGGGTCAGGCGGCACGGCAGGTCACCGCTTTGCGATGCATGAATGGGTTGCCTTGCCTTGCCCAACGGATTACGAATCAAGGCCGCAGGCGCAATGGGGGGTGAGCTTTTCTCCGGGAGTGATCTGCGGATTTTTATTCTCTGAGAGGGGTTTGTCCATGACCAAGTCGATTGCTCTTTCGCTCGTCCTCG
>JBEVME010000082.1:0-10627 GCA_040508785.1 Sphingobium sp. | reverse complement strand
AATCCCTTCGCCTGGTATCAGCTGGGCGTCGTCTACGAAACGCGCGGCGACACGACCCGCGCCGCCCTCGCCAGCGCCGAGCGGTTCGCATTGATGGGGCAGGATGCGATGGCGCTGCGCAGCGCCGACGTCGCGATGCAGGGCCTGAAGCCGGGCACCAACGACTATCTGCGCGCGCAGGACATCGCGATGACGTCCCGCGCCGAGGTCGAGCGGCAGCGCAAGAAGAAATGAACGATGCACCCTCCCCCGTACCCGGCTTTCGCGCCGCTCTTTCCAACAGGAATATCCAGATGACCATAGGCGCCCTCGTCACGATCGCGGCTGCAGCCGGAACCGCGCTCGCGCTCGCGCCCGGCGCATCGGTCGGCGCGGCTGACAAGGCGGCGATCGAGAAGATCGTCCACGATTATATCCTGGAACATCCCGAGATCATTCCCGAAGCAATCGAGAAGCTGCAGTCCAAGCGCGCAGCGACACGGATCGAAGCGAACCGGACGGCCATTGAGACCCCATTCGCGGGTGCCTGGGAAGGCGCGGAAAAGGGCGACGTCGTGCTGGTGGAGTTCTTCGACTATGCCTGCGGCTATTGCCGCACCTCGCTGCCCGAACTCGCCAAGCTGGTCGCCGCCGACAAGGGACTCAAGATCGTCTATCGCGAACTGCCGATCCTGTCCGACGAAAGCGTCGATGCCGCGAAGGTGTCGCTGCTCGCGGCGGAAAAGGGGCAATATATGCCTTTCCATCGCGCTCTCTACGACGCGGGCCAGGTGACGAACGCAACGATCATGGCCAGCGCGGCCAAGGTCGGCATCGACCGCAAGGCAGCGGAAGCAGCGATCACCGACCCGCGCTATGACGCGGAGGTGCAGAACAATATAATGCTCGCACAGAAGCTGCAGGCGACGGGTACGCCCACCTTCGTCATCGGCAACGCGGTGATGACCGGCGCGGTCGGATATGAGGCGCTCAAGGAAGCGGTCGCCGCCGCGCGGGGGAAGTAGAAGAGGCCCCTCTCTCCTTGCCTCCAAGTCGCCTCTCCCCGGCGGGGGGAGCAAGCAGGCACGGTAATCGGACCCGCTTCCACCATTGACTTGCCCACCCCTTTTCCCTATCGGGCAGCCCCTGATGCGGCCGCTCGCGAAGCGGCCCTTTTTTGTCATACGACCAGTTTGTCCGAGGAATGAACGATGAAGCGCACTTTTCAGCCGAGCAACCTGGTTCGGAAGCGCCGTCACGGTTTCCGCGCCCGCATGGAAACCCCCGGCGGCCGCAACATCATCCGCGCCCGCCGTGCGCGCGGTCGCAAGAGCCTGTCGGCCTGAGGCAAAGCTTCAGCGATTCGGGATCGGCCCGGCCGTCCGTGATGGGACGGCGCGCCGATTTCCTGGCCGCGAATCGGGGCAGGCGTGCGCCGATGCCGGGTTTCGTCCTGCTGGTGCGTCAGCGCGAGGACGGTGATCCGGCAATGCGTTACGGCATCACCGTCACCAAAAAGATCGGCGGCGCCGTTATCCGCAACCGGATGAAGCGCCGCTTTCGCGTTCTGGCCCGCGAAATGCTCCCGGTGCTGGGTGTGGCGGGCGCGGACCATGTGCTGATCGGCCGTGCGGATGGGGTCGAGCGCGATTTCTCGCTGCTGCGGACCGAACTGGAAAAGGCGCTGCGCAAGGTCCAATCCTCCCCGGGACGGGGAGGTGGCGCGCGCAACGTGGCGGAGGGGGTTCACCCCACGGACAGCGCCAAGAGGTCAGTCCCCTCCGTCAGCCTGCGGCTGCGACCTCCCCGTCCCGGGGAGGAATGAACCATGATCGCCCGCCTCCTCATCCTCCTCTCGCGCGCCTGGCAGATCGGCCCCTCCCGCATCCTGCCGCCCTCCTGCCGCTATGCGCCCTCCTGCTCGGAATATATGATCCAGGCGGTGGGCAAATATGGCGCGATCAAGGGTAGCTGGCTGGGCTTCAAGCGGCTAATGCGATGCCACCCATGGGGCGGGTCGGGCTATGACCCGGTTCCCTGACAGAAACGAAAGACGGCAAACAGCGTGGACGACAAGAAGAACATAGTGCTGGCGGTCGTCCTGACCGCGCTGATCCTGTTCGGCTGGCCCTATATCGCCAATCATTTCTTCCCCGCCGCGAACCCGCCCGCGACGAAGATCGAAGGCGGCAAGACCACGCCCGTCGCCAGCCCGTCGACCGATCCCGCCGCCGACGCCCCGGCCGCCATCCGCGACCTCAACGCGGTGCTTAAAGAAGGCGGTCGCATCCCAATCCGCACGCCCAAGCTGACCGGGTCGATCAACCTGAAGGGCGCGCGCATCGACGACATCGTGCTGCCGACCTATCGCGAGACGATCGACAAGGCCTCGGCGCCGGTGCGTCTCTACAGCCCGTCCGGCACCAAGGGCGCCTATTTCGCCGGCTTCGGCTGGCAGGGCGAAGGCCTGAAGCTGCCGGACGGCAACACGGTGTGGACCGCGCAGGGGACTGCTCTCACGCCCGCGACGCCGGTCACGCTGACCTGGAACAACGGCGCCGGGCAACTGTTCGAAATCAGGCTCTCGGTCGATCAGAACTACATGATCTCCGCCGCGCAGAAGGTATCGAATACCGGCGCCGGGGCGGTCGGTATCAAGCCTTATGGCTATATTGCCCGCAACGGCCATTCGCTGGATGCCGATACCTGGACCATTCATGTGGGGCCGATGGGCGTGTTCAACGGCGCGGCCAATTATGACGTGAACTACTCGGATCTGGACGAGGGTCCCTCCAGTCAGACCTTCCAGTCGACCGGCGGATGGATTGGCTTTACCGACAAATACTGGCTATCGGCGCTGGTCCCCGACCAGAAGACCGCCTTCGCCGGCCAGATGCGCAAAGGGGCGGGCGAGCGCTACCAGACCGACATCGCGCTGAGCCAGACGATGCTGGCACCCGGCAAGGCGGTGACCCAGAGCCTGCGCCTGTTCGTCGGCGCCAAGGAAGTGAAGACGCTGGAGGCCTATCAGGCCGCGGGCGTTCCCCTGTTCGACCGGGCGATCGACTGGGGCTGGTTCTACTGGTTCGAAAAGCCGATCTTCGCGCTGCTCCACTGGCTGTTCGAAACGCTCGGCAATTTCGGTGTCGCCATCATCTGCCTGACCTTCGTGGTGCGCGGCCTGATGTTCCCGGTCGCCCAGCGCCAGTTCGCGAGCATGGCCGCGATGCGCGCGGTGCAGCCCAAGATGAAGGCGCTGCAGGAGAAATATAAGGACGACAAGCCAAAGCTCCAGCAGGAGATGATGGCGCTCTACAAGACGGAGAAGGTCAATCCGCTCGCCGGCTGTCTGCCTATCTTCATCCAGATTCCGATATTCTTCGCCCTCTACAAGGTGCTGATGCTCACGATCGAGATGCGGCACCAGCCGTTCGTGTTGTGGATCAGGGATCTGTCCGCGCCCGATCCGCTGCATATCCTCAACCTCTTCGGCCTGCTCGACTTCACCCCGCCCGCCTTCCTGGGGATCGGTGTGCTGGCGCTGCTGCTCGGCATCTCCATGTATTTCCAGTTCAAGCTGAACCCCGCGCAGATGGACCCGATGCAGCAACAGGTGTTCGCGATCATGCCCTGGATGATGATGTTCATCATGGCGCCGTTCGCGGCGGGGCTGCTGGTCTACTGGATCACCAACAACTGTCTCTCGATGGCGCAGCAATGGTGGCTGTACCGGCGCCATCCGGCGCTGAGTGCGGCGGCGACATAAGCGTTCAATATGCCGTTCGGGCTGAGCTTGTCTAAGCCCTGCACTTTCTTGAAGGGGGAGAACGGCCCTTCGACAGGCTCAGGGCGAACGGTATTTTGATGTGACCGAAATTGAACAGACCGACCTCATCGAGGAAGCCCGGCGCATCTTCTCCGGCCCCATCGCCTTCCTGAAATCCGCGCCCACGCTGGAATATCTGCCTGACATGGGCGTCAACGAAGTCGCCTTCGCGGGCCGCTCCAATGTCGGCAAATCCTCGCTGCTGAACGCGCTGACCAACCGCAACGGCCTCGCGCGCACGTCCAACACGCCGGGTCGGACGCAGGAACTGAACTTCTTTGATGTCGGCGAGCCGCTGCGCTTCCGCCTGGTCGACATGCCAGGCTATGGCTATGCCAAGGCGCCCAAGGACGTGGTGCGCAAATGGAAGTTCCTGGTGAACGACTATCTGCGCGGCAGGCAGTCGCTGAAGCGCGCGCTGGTGCTGATCGACAGCCGCCATGGCATCAAGGACGTCGATACGGACATGCTAGACATGCTGGACGGCGCCGCCGTAAGCTATCGCATCGTCATGACGAAGGCGGACAAGATCAAGGCGAGCGAGCTTGCCGCCGTGACCCAGGCGACGGCGGACGCAATCCGCAAGCGCCCGGCCGCCCACCCGGATATCATCGCGACCTCGGCCGAAAAGGGCATGGGCATACCGGAATTGCGCGCTGCCGTGCTGGAAAGCGTGGCCCTGAGTTAAGGCCGTACAGGAGTGCCGCACAATGGCAGACGACTATGTGTATGACGATGCTAGCGGGGAGTGGATCAGTGCGGCGGACGCCACGGCACTGACCGCAACGAAGAGTGCGATCGAGGTTCGCGACGCGGTGGGCAACATGTTGGCTGACGGCGATCAGGTGACCCTGATCAAGGATCTCACCGTGAAGGGTGCGGGCCAGACGCTGAAGCGCGGTACTCTTATCAAGGCCATACGCCTGACCGGGGATCCACAGGAAATCGACTGTCGATATGACGGTATCAAGGGTCTGGTGTTACGCGCGGAGTTCGTGCGGAAGCGCTGATCGGGATGCGGGACGGACCTGTCGCAAGCGTCGTGCGTTGGCAGCGGATCAGTTCAGGAGAAAATCCATGCAGCCCACGCTCGCGACACTGGCGGAAAAGATGAAGGACATCGATTTCGCCATGCTTTCAACCCACGCGGAAAATGGCCAGATCGGCGCACGGCCGATGAGTAACAACCGCGACGTCGCCTATGGCGGCGACAGCTATTATTTCACGACCGAAGACACGCTGATGGTCAAGGATATCGAGCGGGACCCGCGCGTCGGCCTGTCCTTCCAGGGGAAGGCCGGAACTTTGTGGCAGCGCCCCTTCTTCATCGCTGTGGAAGGCCGTGCGGACCTCATCCGGGATCGCGGCGCCTTCGCCGAGCATTGGAATGCCGATCTCGAACACTGGTTCGAAAAGGGGACGGACACGCCAGGGCTGGTGTTGATCAAGGTCCACGCCGAACGCGCCCATTATTGGGATGGAGAAGACGAGGGCGAACTGGAGCTTTAGTGGCCCCGGCGTCCCCCGACTCTGTCCCCCGCCGCGTTTCGCGCGCGGTCCTGGCCGCATTCTACGGCCTCGCAGGGGTGGCGCATCTCGCACGGCCGGCGGGCTTCATCGCAATAACGCCACATTGGGTGCCGATGCCCGCAACGGTTATCGCGCTGACCGGAGTGGCGGAAATCGCCGGCGCGGTGGGACTCTTGATTCCCGCCTTGCGCAAGCGGGCGGGGATAGGGCTGGCGCTGTATGCGCTGTGCGTATGGCCGGCCAATATGAACCATGCGGTCAATGACATTGCGCTGGGCGGCCAGCATCTGAGCTGGTGGTATCACGGCCCGCGACTGGCGCTCCAGCCCGTCATCATATGGTGGGCGCTCTGGGCCAGCCGGGCGACCGACTGGCCGTTCGACGGGCGGCGCCATCGGTAGGCGCGGTGCCCGGCGCCAGTTGCCTTTCGGAAAGGCGCGCCTACTGTGTCGCTCCACCCGCCGCCAGAGCAAGAGAGAGCGATGACCCGACATCTTCCATGGATCGCGATCGGACTTGCCGGTCTCGGGGCACTGGCGGTGGTCGCCTTTTCGAGGGGTGAAGCGGTCAACGCGCTGTGGGTGGTGGTCGCGGCGCTGGGCTGTATGCTGGTCGCCTACCGCTATTACGCCATGTTCATCGCCCGGCGGGTGATGCGGCTCGACGCGTCGAGGCCAACTCCCGCGCTGCGGAGGCCCGATGGCCTGGACTATGTGCCCACGGACCGCACCGTCCTGTTCGGCCATCATTTCGCGGCGATTGCTGGCGCCGGGCCGCTGGTGGGTCCGGTGCTGGCGGCGCAGATGGGCTATCTGCCCGGCACGCTCTGGATCATCGTTGGCGTGGTGCTGGCGGGGGCAGTGCAGGATTTCATGATCCTGTTCGTCTCGATGCGCCGCGACGGCAAGTCGCTGGGCGAACTGGTCCGCATGGAGATGGGCCAGGTCGCCGGGACGATCGCGCTACTCGGCGCCTTCATGATCATGGTCATCATCCTGGCGGTGCTGTCACTCATCGTGGTCAAGGCGCTGGCGGAAAGTCCCTGGGGCATGTTCACCGTCGCCGCTACAGTGCCGCTGGCGCTGCTGATGGGCGTCTATACCCGCTGGCTCAGGCCGGGGCGCATCGGCGAGGTTTCGCTGCTCGGCCTCGTCGGCCTGCTCGCCGCGATCGTCCTGGGGCAGAACGTCGCTCAGTCGCCGCTTTGGGGACCGGCCTTTACCTTCACGCCGATCCAGCTCTGCTGGATACTCATCGGCTATGGCGCGGTCGCCTCCGTGCTGCCGGTCTGGCTCCTGCTGGCGCCGCGCGACTATCTTTCCACCTTCCTGAAGATCGGCGCGATCGTCGCGCTGGCCATCGGCATCGTCGTCATGGCGCCGCCGCTCAGGATGCCCGCGCTAACCCAGTTCGTCGGCGGTGGCGGGCCGGTCTGGTCGGGGGGACTCTTCCCGTTCCTGTTCATCACCATAGCCTGCGGAGCCGTCTCGGGCTTTCACGCGCTGATCGCCAGCGGCACGACGCCCAAGCTGATTGCCAGCGAGGCCCATGCCCCGCTGATCGGCTATGGCGCGATGTTGATGGAGGGGTTCGTGGCGATCATGGCGCTGGTCGGCGCCAGCATTCTCGACCCCGGCATCTATTTCACAATGAACAGCCCGGCGGCGCTGATCGGCACCGATCCGGAGAGCGCGTCTGCCGCGGTCACTGCCATGGGCTTCCCCATCGACGCCACGACAATCACCCAGGCGGCGAAGGATGTGGGCGAGCAGACGATAATCTCCCGCGCCGGCGGCGCCCCGACGCTGGCGGTCGCGATGGCAGAGATCTTCAGCCATGTTTTCGGCGGCCCGGCGATGAAGGCCTTCTGGTATCATTTCGCGATCCTGTTCGAGGCGCTGTTCATCCTCACCGCTGTCGATGCGGGCACGCGCGCGGGGCGCTTCATGCTGCAGGACCTGATCGGCCTGGCCGCGCCGCGCTTCAAGGATAATGACCGCATCTGGCCGGGCATCGTGGCGACGGGCATCACCGTGGCCGCCTGGGGCTTTTTCCTGCACCAGGGCGCCACCGATCCGCTGGGCGGCGTCAATACGCTGTGGCCGGTGTTCGGCATTTCCAACCAGATGCTGGCCGCGATCGCGCTGATGCTGGCCACCGTGGTCCTGTTCCGCATGAAACGCGACCGCTTTGCGTGGGTCACGATGGTGCCCACCGCATGGCTGCTGGTCTGCACGATTTCTGCGGGTTGGCTGAAGCTGTTTTCCGCCGATCCCAAGATCGGTTTCCTGGCCCATGCGGCCAAGTTCGGCACGGCAGCGGCGGAGGGCACGGTGCTGGCGCCCGCCAAGTCGATGGAGGAGATGCGTCAGATCGTCTTCAATGACCGCATCGACGCGGGGCTGTGCGCGATCTTCCTCATTGTCGTGCTGTCCCTGCTGTTCTTCACGGTGAAGACCTGCCTTTCCGCCCGGCGCTTCGCTGCCCCCACCGCCCGCGAGATCCCCGCGCAGATGGTGCCGGCGGAATGATCCCGTTGCTGCGCCGCCTGCGTCAGACCGCGCGGCTCATGGTCGGGCTACCGGACTATGACGCCTATCTGCGCCATATGCGCGATCATCATCCGGGCGTGGCCGCGATGGACCGGATCGCCTTCTTTCGCGACCGGCAGGAGGCGCGCTACGGCGGCAGGAATGGTGGAAAATGCTGCTGATCAACGGTCGCTGTTGAATGCCGCTACCATCCCCGCAGCAATCGAGAGCGCAATCTCTGCCGCGCCGATCGCGCCGATGTCCAGCCCGGCCGGGCCGTCGATCCGCGCCAGATCCGCTGCGCCGAAGCCCTCCGCCGCCAGCCGCTCCAGACGCGCGGCATGGCTCTTGCGCGACCCCAGCGCCGCCACATAGCCCGTCGGACCGCGCAGCGCCGCGGCCAGTGCCGGATCGTCGATCTTGATGTCGTGGCTCAGCGTGACGACGGCCGTCGATTCGCCCGGACCATGCGCGGCGACCGCCTCATCGGGCCATCGATCGTCCAGTTCGATGCCGGGAAAGCGCTCCGCCGTCAGAAACCGCCCGCGCGGATCGATGATGACCGGCTTCACCCCGATCGCCTGCGCAAGCGCCGCCAACGCCTGCGCGATATGGACCGCGCCCACGATCAACAGGCGCCGGGGCGGATCGTATCGCGTCTGAAACTGACCCTGGACAGCGCCCTCCTGGGTCGCGGTACGCGCCAGATCGGTGGACAGGACGACGGCCCTCCCGGCGGCGTTCTCCTCCTTGATCCGATCGAACAGGGCGGGCGCGAAGCCGCCCTCGCCCACCGCCTGCACCAGCACCTCTATCGTGCCGCCACAGGGCAGGCCCGCCGCCCAGGCATCGGCATCGGCGACGCCATAGGCCTCGACATGGCCGTCGCGCCCCGCAATCACGTCCGCCGCGCGCTGGAGCACGTCGGTCTCGACGCATCCGCCCGAAATGCTACCTTCGAAACGGCCGTCGGCGTGGACGATCATATGGCTGCCCCTTGGCCGCGGCGCCGATCCCCAGGTGGCGACGACAGTGGCCAGCGCCATCGGCGCGCCCCGCCATTCGATCGCCTTGCGGATCACAGAATCATTGTCGCTGGGGGCTGCCAAAGTCATGGCGGTGGACATAGGGACGTGCATCCGGCGCGCAAGCCGGAGGGCCATCACTCGGAAAGTCGATCGACCGGAAAATGACAGAGCGGCAACAGCGTACGGCAACGAGGCGAACCGTCGGCGCTAGGCCAGGCGCCGTCCCGTCCAAACCACGCGCCCGACGATCCCGACCAGCGCCGGATCGATATCTGTCCAGTCCGGATAATGCGGGTTGTCGCTGAGCACGCTGAACCGGCCCCGCAGCGGCCCGATGGCGATCCGCTTGACCATCAGCACGCCGTCCAGCCGCAGCACATAGACCCCATCGCGCAGTCTTTCCCCGTCATCGTCATGATCGACCATGATCTCGTCGCCATCAGTCAGCGTGGGAGCCATCGATTCGCCATCGACCCGGATGATGGAGCTGCGCTGCGGCCGCACACCCAGGTCGCGCAGCCATCCGGCGTCGAACGCCATCACGCCCGCCATCCTCTCGTCATCGTCGAGCGACCCAGCGCCCGCCGACGCGCCCAGCGCCAGCCGGGGCACGGTCACCACCATGGGCATTATGCCCCCCGCAATCGCGGGTGCGGCCGCGCGCACCTTCGTCCCGCCAAGCAGTTCCTCGCCGATCCCGAAATAGCGCGCCAGCACCTGACGATCGTCCTCGTCCAACTTGCGCGGCGTTCCCCGCTTGATGAACTGCTGGATATAGGCCGGGTTGCGCCCGATCAGCCGCGACAGATCGGCATAGTTGCCGCCGCGCTCGGCAATGAGTCGCGCCAGCACGGCGCGCGCGTCTACAGCATCTTCATCCATAAAATGTCCATAATGATAGGAAATTTCCTAGACAAGTAGGAAATCGCGCTTGAGATAGGACGATACCTATCGACTCGCACGGGGCGGGTCTGATCGGAAAGGGAGACGATGAGGGATGCTGCTGCGCGCTATCGAACGATTCCTGAGGGAGACGGGGATGCCGGCCACGCGCTTCGGGCGCGAATCCGCGCGCGATCCGCGCCTGGTTTTCGACCTGCGCAGGGGACGGGAGCCCCGCGCCGGGCTGGCGAACCGAATAGAACATTTCATGAACATATATCGCAGGGAGCGTGCGCAATGACAAGTATGGATCGGTCCACAAGGGACAATCTGTCCCCTCGGCAAGCGCACACGCCGCGCGCCGACCCCCTGCCGAAGCTACTCGCGCAGCTCATCCTCCGCGCCGGGCGCGGCAGCGAGATCATGCGCGCGACCAGCCGGCCCTGGGCAAGCGCCCTGTTCGAAGGTCGCCGCCATGTCATCACCCTGCGGATCGGCGGCGCGCAGGCGGCCGTTCAGGCCGACCGGTTCGCGGAGGGACTGGATACGGCCGAATGGCTGCTGAACGGCCATTTCGTCGCAGACATCACGATCGACGAGCGCCATAGGGACGAGGATGCCGAGCGGATCGAACTGTCCGCGCTCACGATCCAGGACTGGTGACGTCCCGACAGGTCGTCACCGCGTGCGGGCGGTCATCGTCCGCAACGTGCCGAGTGCGGCGCGCAAGGCTTCGTCCACATCGGGCTGGACCGCGCTCCGCACCGGCGCACGGTCCGGCGCGGGCATGTCCGCAAGCCGGGGAGGCGCAGGCGTCCGGACGGAGGCGGCCTGACCGCGCGAGGCGAGGC
>JBEVME010000065.1:0-3380 GCA_040508785.1 Sphingobium sp. | reverse complement strand
CAGCCGGTCATGCCGGCCGACAGCAGGCGGCTGCGCTCGGCGTGCGTACGGACCGAACGCGTGCGGTCGATGCGGGTCCTGGGCAGGAATGGGATCATGGCCACCTTTGCCTTCCATCGTTGGGGAGCAGCGTGCCGGCCCTTTGCGGGCCATCGCCGGGTCTCTTGCCCGGCTGGCAACCTCGATACGCCGCATCGTCGTCGCGGTCGGCGCCACCGTCCGGTGCGCCGCGCGTCTACGCACCACCGCGCCAGTCGATCCGACGGTTAACGCAGCGGTCAGACTTTCTTTAAGCCAGTCCGCGGTCCGGCGCTACCCATCGCGCCCCGCGTCCGATTTTGGCACAGGAGAATTGACCTATCCGCTATCTCCCGCCGGCCGCGGAAAATAATACGCCAATATGATGGCTCGATGAGCCACGTCGTTCCCTTCCCTCCCTTACCGCGGGTCGCGACATCCGTTATGCCGGTTGCACTGAGGGAGGAGGCTAGCGTCTTGAGTGACTGCGAAAAATGTCACCAGCGGCGCGGCACGGACATCGGTTCCACGAACGTATTGACGGCGGTCGGTCGTCCGTCACACAGAGTGGCCGCAAAGGAATTTACGTGACTGTCAATTCTTCCCCGCCGCGATCGTGCATTTGCTACATAGCGAACCAGGGGTATCTGTTCCAATCGCTGGTCAGCGCAATACAGGCGCGGCAGTTTTCGCCGGCGCATTGGGATGTCATCGTCTACGATCTGACCCGCGAACCGGGTGAGGAAAGCCGCCGCATCGCGCATGTCTGCGCCGCCAAGGGGATCGCATATCGCTGGGAGGATCCGGCCTTCCTCGGCGATCTGCACATCATGAACGCGCGCCTGTTCCTCGATCAGCTGCTGCCGGCCGACTATGCGGAGATCCTCTACCTCGACGGCGATACGCAGGTCGTCGGCGACCTGACCCCGCTGCTCGACTTCCAGCCGCAGGACGGCGGGTTGTGCGCGGTGCGCGACCCGATGATCTATCTCAGCGGTATTGCCCGGCTGCGCGGCGATTTCGAGGACGAGATCACCGCATTCGGCGAGAATTATGTCAACAGCGGCGTGTTCCGGGTCAACCGGGCGAGCTGGGCGGCGATCTCGCGCGAGGCGCTGGCGCAGATCGGTGCGGCGTCCAGCGCGCTGCACTTCGAGGATCAGACGATCATCAACCGGGTCACCGACGGCCGCCGCGATTACGCCTCGATCCGGTGGAACTTCCCGGGGTTCGTGCTCGGTTACGGCATCGACACCATCGCCCCCCCGGCGATCGTCCATTTCATGTCCAATCCACGCCCGTGGCAGGGCGCTTATGCGCCGTGGGGACGGTCGTGGCACAAGCCCTATCTCGCCATCGCCCGCGAGTTCCCCGAGATCAGAGAATATTGTGCGGCGCTAGATCTGCGCCGGCGCGCCGCCTACAAAGTCAAGCAGATCGCCAAATCCTATCTCGAACGGCGGCTGTGGAACGAGCCTGAGTTGCTGGATCATATCCGCCGGCTGGAATTGCAGGCCGCGGTCTGATCGCCGCACCGGCAAGACGATGCGGCCATGGCGAAGACGCGACTGTTCAGCAACCATATCACACAATTCGCCGTGCAGTGTGGCAATGCGGCCATCGTCCCGCCGGAATGCTTAAGTGGGACGATCGGCATGCGTCAGGATGCTGGATTGATACGATGAAATGCGCTACCCGACGCCGATAAAGCGCCCGACCCCGGCGGAATTGCCGCGACGTACGCCCTGCGGAGACACGGGAGCATCATGCATTCCAGGACTGCCCATTGATGCTTGGCCCGGCAAATTCGAAAAATCTGGTCATCACGCGGGCGGGACCGAAAAGTCTGCACGAGCGCTGGCTCGCGCCGGCGTCCGCGCGCGACTTCGATCTGCTCGTCGCCTCTTTCGATCCCAACAGCCGCCCGCTCGACGCGGCGGGCACGTTCCACCGCTTCATCCCCGGCACCAAGGTCCAGGGCTGGCGTGCGACGCTGTCCGACAACAGCGATTTCATCGCCCAATATGACTATGTCGCGCTGATCGACGACGACATCGACACCGATGCCGACAGTCTCAGCCGGCTGTTCGCACTCGGCGCGGCGGAGGGGTTCACGATCTTCCAGCCGAGCCTGACCTGGGACAGCTATTTCACCTACGCCGGCACCGCGCGCAATCCGTCCTTCACCTTCCGCGAGGTGAATTACATCGAGATGATGGCGCCCTTTTTCGCCGCGCGCGCGCTGCGCGAGGTCGCGCCGCTGTTCGATTACGGCTGGGAAAGCGGCATCGACCTCGTCTGGGGCAGCGCGCTGCCGCCCGAGGACCGGCGCTTCGCGATCGTCGACGCCATCCCGATCCGCCACACCCGCCCGGTCGGCGCGCTGAAGGAGGCGAACGGCTTCATCAACCGCGGCTATGAATCGGATATCGACGCGGCGCTGGGTCATTTCACGATGCCCTGGCCGAGCCTGGTCGCTACCTCGGGCGTGACCGCTGCGGGACAAAGGGTCGGCCGCTGGGGGCTCGCCTGGCGCGTTTTGGCGCTGCTCACTTTGCCCTTCCGGACGCCGACGCCCAGGGCGTTCCGCCGCACCTTCGACCATATCCGCCATCAATGGATGCGTCGCCCGGCCTATGCCGAGGAGGTCCGCGGCCTGCTCGCGCACGATGCCGCCGGCCGGCTGCGCTGAACCGGCATCCCGCCTGCGCCGGGTCGCGACCGATCCGGTACGAATGGGTGGATGACTGTATTTCTTCTGTCTTCATAACATTCTAGACCCCCGGGCGACGGGTGGTCTCGACCGCCTCCACAGCAATCGATGGGACCAGTCATGACGATCAAGCGCGTACGCAAAGCGGTGTTTCCGGTAGCCGGGCTCGGCACGCGGTTCCTTCCCGCGACCAAGGCGATGCCCAAGGAGATGCTGACCGTCGTCGACAAGCCGCTGATCCAATATGCGGTCGAGGAAGCGCTCGAGGCGGGGATCGAGCAGATCATCTTCGTCACCGGCCGCGGCAAGGGCGCGCTCGAGGACCATTTCGACATTTCCTACGAGCTCGAGGACACGATGCGCGCGCGCGGCAAGTCGCTCAGCGTCATCGAGGGCATCCGCCAGAAGCCCGGCTCGCCGGTCTACGTCCGCCAGCAGGAGCCGCTCGGCCTCGGCCATGCAGTATGGTGCGCGCGCGAGATCGTCGGCGACGAGCCGTTCGCGGTGCTGCTCCCCGACGAGCTGATGGTCGGCAAGCCCGGCTTCATCGCGCAGATGGTCGAGGCCTATAATCAGGTCGGCGGCAATATCGTCGGTGCGCTCGAGGTCGCCGACAGCGAGACCGACAAATACGGCATCATCTCGCCCG
>JBEVME010000064.1:0-45077 GCA_040508785.1 Sphingobium sp. | reverse complement strand
GTCGAAGAAGATGCGGTCGGCCGAGACGGACGCCAGGAAATCCTCCTGGCTGCCCTTGACCGGACCGGAGGCGCGCGGCGGCTGCGTGTAGGATCCGGCGCCCGCGCCGGGCGCGGGCGGCAGTTCGGCCGGTGGCTTCTTCGCACAGGCGGCGAGCGCCAGGACGGCGGTCGCCATCAGCAGGGGCTTCGACAATCTCATGGGAATCTCCTCGTCATTCATGCCACCCGCGAAAATAAGCTGATGCTTCGTCAAGATCGTTACGCTGTCAAGACGATTGGGTTCCATCGACCCCCAACTATTAAGGGAGCAGCGGCCCCCAGGCCGGGTCCGATCCGCTGAGCGGGGTCGGGATACGGCGTTCGTTCACCCCGGTCAGGTCGACCTGCCAAACCTGGCTCGACCCCTGCTTGCCCGGCGACGTGCGGAAGAATTGCAGCACCCGGCCGTTGGGCGACCAGCTGGGCTGTTCGTCCTGCCATCCATTGGTCAGGATGCGCTCATTGTCGCCGCCGGGCGTCATCACGGCAACCTTGAAGTCCCCCGACAGCTTGGTAAAGGCGATGAGGTCCCCGCGCGGGCTCCATTCTGGCGTCGCATAGCGGCCGCCGCCATGGCTGATCCGCTGCTGGTTGGTGCCGTCCGCGTTCATCGTGTAGATTTGCTGCCCGCCCGAACGATCGCTTTCGAACACGATCTTCGACCCGTCGGGCGAGTAGCTGCCGCCCACGTCGATGCCGGGAGAATTGGTGAGCCGCACCGGGGTGCCGCCACCCGCCGCCGACACGCGATAGATGTCGGTATTGCCCGCGATCGCCATCGAAAACAGGATGCTCCGTCCGTCCGGCGACCAGCGCGGCGCGAAGGTCGCGTTGCTGCTTTCGGTCACCAGCCGCTGCGATCCCGTGCCGATGTCGTAGACGAAGATGCGCACGCGGTTGGCGAGGTAGCTCACATAGACGATCGATTTGTAATCGGGCGAGAAGCGCGGCGTCAGCGCGATCGACTGGCCGTTGGTGATGAAGCGGTGGTTGGCGCCGTCCGAATCCATGATCGCCAGCCGCTTGACCCGGTTCCCCTTGGGACCGCTTTCGGCGATATAGGCGATGCGGCTGTCGAAGAACGGACTTTCGCCCGACAGGCGTGCATAGATGGCGTCGGCGCATTTATGCGCGGCGCGGCGCCAGTCGCGCGGCGCGACGATGAATCCCTGGCGCGTCAATTCGGACGTCAGCGCGACGTCGTAGAGATAGCAGCCGACGGTGATGTCGGCCTCTCCCCCGGTGGTGCGCACAAAGCCCTGGACCAGCGCCTGATAGCTGCCCCACTTGCCGAAATCGGGCGACGTCACTTCGCCCATGGCGATGCCGGGCAGGCCGGCGGGGCCGGAGGGATCGAACAAGCCCGACCCCTTGAGATCGGCGGAGACGACTTCGGCGATCTTGCGGCCAAGCTCGCTGGCAGAGCCGGCGGGCGTGTCCACTTCCTGCTGCGCGGGCATGGCAGGGACTGCGATCTTGAGGTTGCTGTCGATATCGCCGGTCACGTCGACCGAGAGCTGAGCCGCCGCAGGCGACGCGCCGGCCACCAGCGCCACTGCCAGTGCCAGAAGTCCGAAGGCTTTCATCGCGCTTTCCTTGCGTAGATGCGGAGTGGACTCAGCCATTTCCACTGTTCGTAAAATTCGACCGGCAGGCCCCGAAAGGGCGATGCCTGCATCACCGCCTGCACCGCGCGCTCCTTGTAGAGCGAAACCTGCGCATTGTTGCTGGGATTCGTACCGGTCACGTCGAGCACCGCCGGCCGGCCGATGACATTGCCTTCCCGGTCCAGCTTGACGTCGAGAAAAGCGACCAGCAGTTCGACGTCGGCGCCCGACGGCAGGCGCAGATGCGGATAGATCTGGTCGCTGATCAGCCGGTCAAGCGCAGCCTTCTGCTGCGGCCCCATGGTTGCGGCGGGGGTGGCGACGGCCGGCTTTCGCGGTGCGTCGCTCTCGGCCTGGATGCCCTTGAGGAAATCATTACCGAGCATCGAACCCCTGGGCTTGTCCGCCTTCCCGGCGCCGCTCGCCCTGGCGGGCGCGTTGGGCTTGGGCTTGGCGGCGGGTTTGGCCGGGATGGCGGCGGCCACCTTGGGCTTTTCCGGCTTTGGCGTCGGCTTTGCTGCCGGCTTTTCGGGCGCTGACTTCGGCTTGGGCGCGGCCTTGGGTACGTCCTTCTTGGGCGGAGCGGGTTTTGGCTTGGGCGGCGCCGGGGCAGGATCCGGCACGACCAGCGGTGCCGCCTCCGGTGCGGGCGCGGCATCCTCTGTCGGCCCCTTCTCCGGCGCGACGCTGGGCGGCGGCGGTTCGGTCGAGATTTTGGGCGCCATGGACTTGAGCGCAGCCTCGTCCACCAGGCTGACGTCCATGGGCGGGGAATTGAGCTTGAGCGGATCGGGTGCGCTCAGCAGTCCGGCTGACAGGAGGCCGAACAGCAGGACGTGCCCCGCCGTCGCGACGCCCAGGCCGATCTTTTCCGCGCGCTCCATCGCCAAGGACCTAGATTCCCTATTCTGAACCGGCGCTGACACCGGCTCCCGCGCCGGCATCTGCGGCTCCGGTGCTGACCAGCGCTACACGGTTGAGGCCGGCCCGGTTGAGTTCGCCCATGACCCGCATCACCCGGCCATAGTCCAGCCCCTGGTCGGCGCGCAGGAAGATCTGCGGCGCTTCGGGCTGGCCGGCATCGGCCGCGACGATCTCCGCCAGCCGGGCGGGCAGATCACTGTCGGACACTGCATCCTCGTCCACATAGACGGCGCCGTCGGCGTCGATCGACACGATCTTGGGCTTGGCATCCTGGTCCAGCCCCTTGGCGCGCGTCTCGGGCAGCTTGACCGGGACACCGGTGACCAGCAGCGGCGCGGTGACCATGAAGATGATCAGCAGCACCAGCATGACGTCGACCAGCGGGGTGACGTTGATGTCCGCCATCGGCGCGCGCCCGCGCCCGCGGCGCCCGGATGGGGGGCCGGCCATCGCCATCAGCGTTGACTCTCCAGTTCGCGGCTCAGCGTCGAATAGAAGCCGTCGGCGAACCGGTTGAGGCGCGATTCCAGCCGGTTGATGCCATGGCTGAAGCGGTTGTAGGCGATCAGCGCGGGGATCGCCGCGAACAGCCCGATCGCGGTCGCGAACAGGGCCTCTGCAATGCCCGGCGCGACGACCGCGAGCGAGCTGTTCTGCTCGGCGGCGATCGCCGTAAAGGCGCGCATGATGCCCCAGACCGTGCCGAACAGGCCGATGAAGGGTGCGGCCGAGGACACGGTCGCCAGCACGTTGAGGCGATCGGACAAGCGGTCCACCTCCGCCGCGATCGTGCTGGACATGGCGGTGGACAGCCGGTCGCGCGTGCCCTCGCGGTCGATTACCTTCTGCGCGGTGGAGCGGCGCCATTCGGTGACGCCCGCTGCCATCACCTTGGCCGCCGGCAGATCGGCCTTGCCGCGCGATTCGTAGAAGCGGTCGATATCATCCGCCTTCCAGAAGTCGCGTTCGAACGTCTTGCTGTGCTTGCCGGCCCTGCGCAGGGTGAAGCCGAAGCCCAGAATGATCGCCCAGGTCCAGATGCTGGCGAGCAACAGGCCGATCATCACCGCCTTCACGACGATGTCGGCCTGCAGGAACAGCGCCAGCGGCGAAATGGTGGCGGGACCGGCCGCCATGGCGGCGGCGGCGGCGTCGGGCATGGAAAGCGTCATGGGTGGAGGTCTTCCCCTTCGTGCAGGCGGGTGAAAATGGCGATCCAGTCGCGCGGCTGCCTTTTGGGCCGGCCCTGTGGCGAGAGGAAGGCGACGCGAACTTCGCCTTCGGTCAGAAGGTCATCGTCTCGCGATACCGCCTGTTGGATGGTGCAGGTCGCAGCGCCGACGGCGGTGACGCGGCTGCGCACGACAAGGTCGTCGTCCAGCCGCGCGGGTCGCCGATAGCCGATGCTGAGGTCGGTGACGGCATAGACGCCCGCCCCGCCCTCCAGATTGGCGCGCTGGTCGATGCCGGCTATGCGCAGCATGTCCGAGCGGGCGCGTTCCATATAGCGCAGGTAATTTGCGTGATAGACCAGGCCCGACAGGTCGGTATCCTCGAAATAGACGCGTAGCGGGAAGTGATGCACCGCGTCGATGAAGCGCCCCGTAGCGGGGAAAAGCAGCTGATCCGAAGCGGGCATAGGCCCATCCTTAACCATCCGGCCGCCGACACGCAAAGGGACTTGACGCCATGTAACCCACAGGTTACCTGTAACGCATAGGTTACATGCAAGGGGTGCGACCATGTCCGATGTAGAGATTGCCGATCGCCTGACCCGCCGACGCGCCCGCATGGCGACCGTCCTTGGCATCGTCTTCGTCGCCACCCAGGGCTTCCGCATCGCCGAAGACCAGATGACCCGGCCTGTCGACTATTTCCAGTTCGTTGCGTGGGGCCTGTGGCTATTGGTGCTGCTGCTTTTCCTTTTGTTCGGCGGCGCCTTTTTTCGCAGCCAGGCGGTTCGCGACCTGATGAACGACGAACCAAGCGAGCAGAACCGGCGCCGTGCGCTCGTATGCGGCTTCTGGGCGATGATTGCGTGCATCTTCATCTGCTATGCCTTGAGCTTCTACGAGCCGGTGTCGGTGCGCGAGGCACTCCATGTCATCGTCACGGTAGGGGTCGGCGCGGCGCTGATGCGGTTCGGCGCGCTGGAAAGGCGGTCGCTGGCCGAATGAGCGAGCGGTTGCTCAACCGGGTGCGGCAGGAGCGGGAGGCGCGGGGCTGGACCCAGGCGGCGCTGGCCGAACGGATCGGCGTGTCGCGCAAGACGGTCAACACGATCGAAAATCTGGTGTTCAGCCCATCGGCGCTGCTGGCGCTCAAATTCGCCGAGGCGTTCGACAGCCGCGTGGAAGCGATCTTCTGGATCGATCGCAGCTGACCTCTGGCCGAGCGCCCGCCGAGCCGCTAGGACGCCCCGACTGAATCAGGGCGGAGGCGCGACATGACCGACATAACCACCATAGGCGTGATCGGCGCCGGCCAGATGGGCGCTGGCATCGCACAGGTGTCGGCGCAGGCCGGCTATGACGTCATCCTGTCCGACATCGACCTGCCGCGCGCGCAGAAAGGCCGCGACGGCATCGCCAAGCTGCTGGTCAAGGCGGTCGAGAAGGGCAAGACGAGCGCCGCCGAAGCCGATGCCACCCTGGCCCGCATCACGCCGGTAGGGGAAGTCGCGCCGCTGGGCGCCGCGCAGCTGGTGATCGAGGCCGCAACCGAGCGCGAGGAGGTGAAGCGCGCGATCTTCGCCAATCTCGGGCCGCTGCTGGGCGCCGACGCGATCCTCGCCTCCAACACCTCTTCGATCCCGATCACCCGGCTGGCCCAGGCGGCGCCCGACGCCGGCCGGTTCGTTGGCGTGCATTTTTTCAATCCGGTGCCGGTGATGGGACTGATCGAGGTCATTCGCGGCCTTGCGACCACACCCGGAACCGTCGCGGCGATCGAATCCTACGCCCAGCGCCTGGGCAAGCAGGTTGTCAACGCTTTCGATTCGCCCGGCTTTCTGGTCAATCGCATCCTCGTGCCGATGCTGAACGAGGCCTGCTTCGCACTGAGCGAGGGGATCGGCGGCGTGGTCGACATCGACATGGGCGTGAAGCTGGGTCTCAACCATCCAATGGGTCCGCTTACGCTGGCCGATTTCGTGGGTCTCGATACGCTGCTGGAGATCTGCAAGGTGCTGCAGGACACGACCGGCGACCCCAAATATCGGCCCGCGCCGCTGCTGGTCAAATATGTCGAGGCCGGCTGGTTCGGCCGCAAGAGCGGAAGGGGCTTTTACGACTATAGCGGGCCGGAGCCGGTGCCGACGCGCTGAGCTGGAAAGGCGCTCCGCGATACAAATTGCGACAAACTTTCTTGCTTCTGCCAATTTTGCGAGACAAGTGCGCGTTAGGCGGGACCCCGTTATCTGGTCCGGGGGTTTTGATGCGCCGTTTCTCACATTTGCTGCTGTCCACGCTGATGCTGGGGACGGCACCCGCCGCACTCGCGCAGGGGCGCGATTCCCAGGGCGGTGGCGTCGCGATGGAGGATGCCGGCGAAGAGATCATCGTCAACGGCCAGGTGCCGCGCGGCAGCGTCATCGGCAATGTCGAGCCGGAGCAGCGCCTGTCCGGCGCGGACATCCGCGCGCTGGGCGTCACGTCCATCGCAGAAATGATTTCCGAGCTGTCGTCCCAGACTAACGGGCAGCCGATCGTGCTGCTGAACGGCAAGCGCATTTCCAGCTTCTCCGAAATCTCCGATATCCCTTCGGAGGCGGTCGCGCGCGTGGACATCCTGCCCGAGCAGGTGGCCTTGTCCTACGGCTATGCGCCGACGCAGAAAGTGGCCAACATCGTCCTGCGCCAGCGCTTTCGTGCCGAAACGGGGGAAGCACGGGTCGGCACCACAACCGATGGCGGGCGCGAGAATGGCCGGGCCGAAGCGGGGCTGCTGCGCATCCGCGGCGACAACCGGCTGACGGTCAATCTGCGCTACGAGCGGGCAGCGCAGCTTCTGGAAAGCGAGCGAAACGTCATCCCGTTGACGGCCGCCTGGGTCGATCCAGCGGTGCTGGCCCGCTACCGCACGCTCAGCCCGGAGACCGAGAATGTCATCGCCAATGCGACGCTGGCCCGCGCGCTGGGCGGCGTATCGGCGACGATCAACGGGCGGCTGGAATTGTCCGACAGCGATTCGCTGCAGGGGCTGGCCGGCACCGTTCCGCTTGTCCAGGGCGTTCGCGGCACGACCGCGCATCTCGGCTTGACTTTGAACGGACGCCTGTCGCCCAAATGGCAATGGTCCTTCACCGGCAATGGCGACCTGTCCGACACCCGCACCCGCACCGATCGCGATAACAGTGCGGGATCGATCCCGGTGACGATCGGCACGGATCGCGCACGCGCGCAGTCGCGGGCGATTCAGGGCGACCTGCTGCTGAGCGGCCCGCTGGTCGCGCTGCCGGCGGGAGACGTGATGACATCGGTGCGGCTGGGCGCGTTGACCAACGGCTTTTCCGGCTGGTCGTTGCGCAACGGCGTGCTCAGCGATCGCGACTATGATCGCCAGATCGCGAGCGGGCAGGTCAGCCTGGACGTGCCGATCACCAGCCGGCGCGACGATGTGCTGGCCGCGATCGGCGACCTCGGCGTCAACCTGAACGCCGCGGCGCAGCATGTGTCGGACTTTGGAACTCTGTCGACGCTCGGCTATGGCCTGCGGTGGAAGCCGGTGACGGCCGTGCAGATCCTGATCTCGGCCAATCAGGATCGCGCCGCGCCGACCGGTACGCAGATAACCGATCCGTTCATCTCCACGCCCAACGTCTCGGTGTTCGACTATCGGACCGGAAACACGGTTTTCGTGACCCAGCTGTCGGGCGGCAATCCGGCCCTGCGCGAGAGCGTGCGCGACCAGTTTCGGATCAGTACGACGGTGAAGCCCTTCGCCAAGCCCAATCTTACGCTGACGGCGAATTACCTCAACAGCCGGACGGCCAACCCGATCTCTGCCTTTCCGAGCCCCACGCCAGCGATCGAGGCGGCGTTTCCGCAGCGCTTCCTGCGCGACGCCGACGGGATGCTGGTCCAGATCGACAGCCGTCCGATCAACTTTCTGCGGTCGCAGAGCGAGGAACTGCGCTGGGGGTTCGACCTGTCGATTCCGCTGAAATCGCATATCCAAAAGGTGATCGAAGCCTGGCGCGGGGCCGGCGCCAAGCCGGAGGACCGGCCCAAGGAATTGCAGAATTTGCGCGGCCTGTTCGGCAATCGTGGCGGGCAGGGCGGGCAGGGAGGCGCTCCCGGCCCCGACGGCGGCGCGGAAAGACCGCGCGAGGAAGGCGGCGCCGGCGGATCGGGCCGTGGCCAGGGTGCTGGTGGCCCGGGCGGTGGTCGCGGTCCGGGCGGCGGCTTCGGCGGCTTCGGCGGCGGCGGGCCGGGTGGTCAGGGCGGCGGTCGGCTCAGCTTCAGCCTCTACCACACATGGCACCTGACCGAGCGCATCCTGGTCGGCCCCGGCGTGCCGGCGCTCGACCTACTGAACGGCGATGCCACCGGATCGTCGGGCGGCCAGCCCCGGCACGAGGTGGAAGCGCGGATCGGGTACAGCAACAATGGCATCGGCGCGCGGCTGGGCGTGGATTGGGAAAGCGGCACCCACGTCAACGGCGCGCTGACCGGCACGGCGGGCGGATCGTCACGGCTGAACTTCGGCAACCTCGCGACTGCGAACCTGCGCCTGTTCGCCAATCTGGGGCAGATGTCGAACCTCGTAAGGCAAGTCCCATTCCTGCGCGGATCGCGCGTCTCCGTCGGCATCGACAATATCTTCAACACCCGCCGCGACGTGACCGACGCCAATGGCATGACGCCGCTGCGCTATCAGCCAGGCTATCTCGATCCGCTCGGCCGGACCGTCTCGATCAGCTTCCGCAAGCTGTTTTTCGGCGCGCCGGGCATGGGGCCGGGCCAGGTGCAAGGACGGCGGTCGGACCGCTAGATCGTGTCCGTGGTTAAATTCGCATTAGCTACGACTAAAGGCTGTCGTTGCCCTGCCGTTATCATCGTCGGACACTGGCATATACTGGCCCGGGAGGGACGACGCATGAAGCCTATCAGGATTATGGTGGTCGACGATTCACTCACCATCCGCGCGATGATCGAGACGCTGCTGGAGCGCGACCGCCGTTTCGAGGTGATCGGCATCGCCCGCAACGGCGAAGAAGCGATCGAGATGATCCGCGCCGAAAAGCCCGATGTCGTGACGCTCGATATAGCCATGCCCGGCAAGGACGGCATGATGATCCTGGACGAGATCATGGACATGGAGCCCTGCCCCGTGATCATGCTGTCCAGCCTGATGCGCGACGGCGCGGCGATCGTTGCTGAGGCGATGGACCGGGGCGCGGCCGCCTGCTTCAACAAGGCGATGATCGTGCGCGAAGCCAAGAAGTTCATCGGCCTGATCCGCGACGTTGCGCAAGGCGTCGATACCGTGGTCTCACCGAGCGAGGACATCGCCATCGCCGCGTGATTTCAGAACCTACCGTGGGGGCGACGAGGGGCAGCGGTTTCGCTGCCCCTTTTTCGTTGGAGGGGGCGAAGCGAATTTGCTGGTATCCATGACGGCGTCACCGCGTGCCAAGCCAAGGATGACGACGGGAGCGACTGCGCGCAACCCTTGTGGACGTCCTTGAAGCGCTCTTCCGTCTTCATGGGTAGAGGGTTGAGCGAGGGTCTTACTTTACGATCCCGCTCCGATGCTCTAGGTGCGCCGCCCGATCAGTCCTTATGACAGTCGATGTGATGCGCTTTTAGAATCTCGGCGTAATAGAGGATGTTGAAGGGGCAGCTGACGTGCTGCGTGCGGCACCCTTGCAGAAGAAGACCCTCACCCGCCCCCCCGTGAAGACGGGAGAGGGGAAGAGGCAGATCATCCGCTTCCACCCGAAACCGCCGCCCGCAGACCTACCCCGCCATCGCCCGCGGCGCGGTGCCGCGCAGTTTGGCCAGATCCACCTCGCCGGCGAATTCCACGCCCATGCGGTCGTCCTTCGACCAGCGGGTGGTGGCGTTAACGAAGTGGTTGTCGCCCAGCTCGATCGCGAACAATGTGCCTTCGGGCACGTTCCACAGCCCTTCGATCAGCGCGCCGGTATTGGATATGTTGCGGATGCGCCCGGTGTAGACATGGCCGTCATGATGGACGCCGATGGTGCGCAGCATGGATTTGCGCTCCGGCCGGCTCGACTGGAAACCCTCGGGCCGCGCTGTGTCGCCCAGCAGGCGCTGGCGCTCCAGCACGTCCAGGATCGGGGTCGGGCGGCCATAGACATAGCCCTGGATATGGCTGCAGCCCAGTTGGCGGATGAGGTCCAGCTCGTCCTGCGTCTCCGCGCCCTCGGCGGTCGTGTCCATGCCGAGCGCTTCGGCCAGGCTGACGATCGCCTTGATGATGGCGCTGTTGCGGCTGCCCTTGATGGCGGCGCCGCGCACGAAGCTCTGGTCGATCTTGATCTTGTCGAACGGCGCCTTCTTCAGATAGCCAAGCGAGGAATAGCCGGTGCCGAAATCGTCGAGCGCGAGGCGGACGCCGATGGCCTTCAGCCGCGCGAACATCTGGTCGGTGCCCTCGTCGTCGTTAAGGAACACGCTTTCGGTGATCTCCAGCTCGAGCCGCTCCGGCGCCAGCTGCGCGCTAGCGAGCGCGCTGAGCACGGTGGAGGGGAAGCCCGGATTGGCGAATTGCGAAGGCGATACGTTGACCGCGACGCGGATGCCGTCCAGCCACTGGGTGGCGTCGCGACAGGCCGTGCGCAGCACCCATTCGCCGATCTGCCCGATAAGGCCCGTATCCTCCGCGATCGGGATAAACAGCGCCGGCGAGATAGGGCCCCGCGTCGGATGGACCCAGCGCAGCAGCGCCTCATATCCGGTGATCCGCTCGGTCGTCGAGGAGACGACCGGCTGATAGACCAGATGGAGGCCGTCGGCCGCGAGCGCACGGCGCAGATCCTCCTCCAGCTGGCGGCGATCCTCCGCATCCGCGTGCATTTCGGCCGCGTAGAAACGGTGGACCCCGCGCCCGTCGCCCTTGGCCGCGTACAGGGCAAGGTCGGCATTGCGGATAAGGGCATCGGCGGTGACGCCGTCCTTGGGGCAGGAGGATACGCCGATCGACACGCCAATGACGACGGCGGTTCCTTCGATCGAATAGGGCTGCGACAGCGAGGCGATGATGATCTGCGCCAGCTGGGTCAGGGCGCCTACCTCGTGCCGGCCGGGCAGGATGATCTTGAACTCGTCACCGCCCTGACGGCCGACAAGCCCGCGGTCGCCGACCACGCGCTGCAGCCGGTGGCTGACCTGGCGCAGCAGCGCATCGCCCGCCGGATGACCCAGCGTATCGTTGACATGCTTGAAGCGGTCGAGATCCAGCATCAGCAGGGTGCATTCGCCGGGGCCGCTGCGCGTACCGGCGACGGCCTGCTCCAGCGAGCTCAGCATCTGCACGCGGTTGGCGAGCCCGGTGAGCGAATCATATTGCGCAAGGCGCGTGACTTCGGCCTGGCTGCGACGCATTTCGGTGAGGTCGGCGCCCGACCCGCGGAAGCCCTGGAACTGCCCGAATTCGTTGAATACCGGCTGGCCGGACATCGACCACCAGCGCTCTTCCCGGCTCATCGCCGCCCGCACCGCGATATCGGAAAAGGCGGTACGCGCCGACAGGTGGAAGCCAAGCGTACGCTCGCCATCGCCCTGCTGCCGGTCGCCGGGACGGACGATCTCCGTCAGCGGCCGCCCGGACAGCCCGCCTTCGGGCACGTCGAGGGTCCGGAGCAGCGTTTCGGAAATATAGGTGAGGCAGCCCTGCCGGTCGGTTTCCCAGAACCAGCCGCGGCCCGATTCCTCATATTCCTGAAGCAGGCGATCCGCCCGCCGGGCGCGCACGTCGGTATGGAATTGTTCCTCGGCTCGATCCCGGTCGGCCTTACCCTGGCGGAGTGCGGTCACCAGCATGACGGCGACGCAGCAGATGAAGAGGCCGATCGCGAGGAAGCCGGACTGCTGAGCTACCGGAACCACCAGCGCACCGATGAGGTAGCACAGGCCGAGCAGGCGGCGGTCGCCGAAGACGCAGACTGCGAGTACCGCCACGGCGAGCGTCGGCGCGGCGGCGATATAAGCGCCCGCGCCGACCCATTCGGCGCCGCTGATCCAGAAGCTGAAGATGAGGCCCGACAGGAAGACCGGCGGCAGCATCATCCAGGTCTGCACATGCGGCGGCCGCGTACGGAAGGACTGCTGGCGGGGCAGGATGATGAGCAGGCCGTCAACTATCAGCATCGCCGTCAGCATCGAGGTCTGCGCGAAGGTGGCGGGCCGGTAGAAGGGAATGCCAAGCAGCGCGGCGACGCAGATCTTGGCGAGCAGGATCAGCGGCCAGAGCATCGCGACCTGGGCGAAACCCCGGGCCATCCAGGCGCCCGCAACCTCGCCCGCGCCCTCGGCGAGGCCAAGCAAAGCGAGGATGCTGGTCGACCTCGACAAGGGATCATGAACGGTCGGGCGCGGGCGTGCCATGGATCGGCCATAGCCCGAACTTCTTGAAAGAAGATTACTTCCGAAACGGCGCCGGCGGGCACCCCTGCCGGCAGCCTTCAGACGCGCATCGGCATCAGCACATAGAGCGCTGCGCTGCGATCATTTTCCCGGATCAGCGTGGGCGCGGCGGCATCGGCCAGATGCAGTTCGACCAGGTCGCCGTCAATCTGGCCGAGGATGTCGAGCAGATAGCGGGCGTTGAAGCCGATGTCGAAGCTTTCGCCCTGGAAAGAGCCCGGCACTTCTTCCGCCGCCGTGCCGTTTTCGGGGCTTGTGACCGACAGGGTGATGCGGTCGCGGTCGAGCGACATCTTGACCGCGCGCGTCTTTTCCGTGGCAATGGTCGCGACACGATCGACGCCTTCCTCGAAGCTGCGGGGGTCGATCTTGAGCAGCTTGTCGTTCCCGGTCGGGATGACGCGGCTATAGTCGGGGAAGGTGCCGTCGATCAGCTTGCTAGTAAGGATGGCGTTGCCAAGGCCGAAGCGGATCTTGCTGGCCGACAGGTCGATCGCGACCGACCCCTCCACTTCGTCCAGCAGCTTGCGCAGTTCGGCGATGCATTTGCGCGGGATGATGATGCCGGGCATCCCCTCGGCCCCGTCCGGGCGCGGGAAGGTCACGCGGGCGAGGCGGTGGCCGTCGGTCGCGGCCGCCTTCAGCACCGGTTGACCGGCCGATCCCGAATCTTCGGTCACATGGAAATAGATGCCGTTCAGATAGTAGCGCGTCTCTTCGGTCGATATCGCAAAGCGCGTCTTGTCGATGATCTGCTTCAATGTTTCGGCCGGCAGTTCGAAGCTGGTGGGCAGGTCACCCTCCGCGATCACCGGAAAATCGTCGCGCGGCAGGGTGGACAGGTTGAAGCGCGCCCGACCTGCCTGGATCAGCATCTTGCCCTCGGCCGCCTGGAGCGAGACCTGGCTGCCCTCGGGCAGCTTGCGGGCGATATCGAACAGGGTGTGCGCGGAGATGGTGGTGGCGCCGGCTTGCTCCACCTGGGCGGAGACGATCTCGACGATCTGGAGGTCGAGGTCGGTCGCCATCAGCTTGATCGCGCCGTCGGCCGATGCCTCGATCAGCACGTTGGAAAGGATCGGAATGGTATTGCGCCGCTCAACCACCGACTGGACGTGGCTCAGGCTCTTGAGAAGCGTTGCGCGTTCGATGGTGGCCTTCATGTCCCTGTTATGTCCGCTTCTGCTTTGAGGCCGCGCCGGAAATGGTCGAATCCGGCCGACAATGGTGGATGGTCCTTCATAGCCGCTGTGGCGACGGCGGCAAGCATATGCGCGCGGGATGCGACGCGGCGGAGGTTGCAAAAAGGCACAGGCTGGGCTTTGGCAGGCTTATGCGGGCCCTCTCCCTCCTCATCCTTGCCCTCGCGATGATCGGTGCCCCCGTGTCGGCGCGGGATTCGCTCGGCATATTCGAGGCTTGGGGCGCCTTTCGCGATCCCGCCACGCCGCGCTGCTACGCGATCGCCCGGCCGGTGCGGAAGGGCGCGAGCGGCTTTGCCACGGTGGCTACCTGGCCGCGCAGTCACGTCCGCGCGCAGGTCCATTTCAGGCTGAGCCGCGCCCGCGCACCCAACGCAGCGGTGATCCTGAACGTCGGCGACCGACGCTTCACCCTGGTCGCGGGTCGGCGCGACGCCTGGGCGCCCGACGCGCGCGGGGACGCCGCCATCGTCGCCGCTATCCGATCCGGCGTCGCTATGAGCGTGCAGACGACGAGCGCGGCGGGCGGCGGTTTCGCGGACACCTATGCGCTGCGGGGCGCCGCCACGGCGATCGATGCGGCGGCATTGGGGTGCGCGCGGCTACGGTGAGGCCGTCGCTTTAAACTTGGCGCAAAATCGACTATGTGCGCGGTCATGCAGTCAGCCGCCAGCCCGCTCATGCCGATTCCCGGCATCATAGACCCTGTGCCCGTTCCCCGCGCCGTTACGCCGCGCGCGGATGGGCGTATCGACCTGATGGGGCTTTCCCGCCCGCAGATCAGGCAAGCACTGGAGGAGGCGGGCCTCGAGGCCAAGGCGGCAAAGCTTCGGTCCAAGCAGCTGTTTCACTGGCTCTACCATCGCGGCGAGACTGATTTCGATGCGATGACCGATCTCGCCAAACCGATGCGCGGGTGGATGGCGGAACGGTTCGTCGTCGGTCGGCCCGAAGTCGTCGAAGCGCAGGTTTCCAGCGACGGCACTCGCAAATGGCTGCTGCGGTCGGACGACGGGCAGGATTACGAGATGGTGTTCATCCCCGATGCGGACCGGGGGACGCTGTGCGTGTCGAGCCAGGTCGGCTGCACGCTCAATTGCCGTTTCTGCCACACCGGCACGATGCGGCTGGTGCGCAACCTGACGCCCGGCGAGATCGTGGGCCAGGTGATGCTCGCGCGCGACGCGCTGGGCGAATGGCCCAAGGGGAATATGGGCGCTGCCAATGATGTCGAGGACGATGACGACGCCCCTCATTATACCAGCGACGGCCGATTGCTGACCAATATCGTGATGATGGGCATGGGTGAGCCGCTCTATAATTTCGAGCATGTGCGCGACGCGCTGAAGGTGGTGATGGACGGCGACGGGCTTGCCCTGTCCAAGCGGCGCATCACCCTTTCCACCTCCGGCGTGATCCCCATGATGGCGCGGGCGAGCGAGGAGATCGGCGTGAACCTTGCCGTATCGCTGCACGGGGTGACCAAGGAAGTGCGGGACGAACTGGTCCCGTTGAACCGGAAATACGGCATCGAGGAACTGTTGCAGGCCTGCGCCGACTATCCCAAGGCCAATAATGCGCGCCGCATTACCTTCGAATATGTGATGATCCGCGACAAGAATGACAGCGATGCCGATGCGCGCGAACTGGTCCGCCTGATCCGCAAATACAAGCTGCCCGCCAAGGTCAACCTGATCCCGTTCAACCCCTGGCCGGGCACCGACTATGAATGTTCGACGCCCGAGCGGATCAGGGCCTTTTCCAGCATCATCTTCGAAGGCGGGATTTCCGCTCCGGTTCGGACCCCGCGCGGGCGCGACATCATGGCCGCCTGCGGGCAGCTCAAGTCAGCGAGCGAGAAGAAAAGCCGCGCCGAGATGGACCGGCTGGCGGCCGAGAAGCAGGCGGCGCTCGGTTGACGCGCGCCTGAGGGTTGGATAGCGGCGGGATCATGGTTCGCACGATCGCCTTCATCCAACGATTTTCCGCTTGTGCGGGGCGGTCGGCGCGTGTCGAGCGACGGGTGGGGTGAAGCCACCCGCCGCTGCGAGCCAGACGATGAGACCCCGCCACCGGCGGGGTTTTTCTTTGCCCGCTACAGGCCGACCGGAAAGGGACGAACGATGACCGACGACGAGATGGAGGCCTGCGCGCGCCGCTTTCTGGCCTGTACGCTGCCCAAGGATGAATGGACCCATGGCGCGCATTTCGCGACCGCCCTGTGGCTGATGCTGACGCGGCCTGATGTCCTGCCGGAGCGGGACATGCCGGGCCTGATCGCGCGCTATAACGAGAGTGTTGGCGGCGTGAACAGCGACAGCAGCGGCTATCACGAAACCATCACGCAGGCGTCGCTGCGCATGGCGCGGATGCTGCTGGCCGGACTGCCGGAGGGGGGCAGCCCGTCGGCCGCCTTTGCCGCACTGATGGCGTCGCCACTGGGGGACAAGGACTGGCCCTTCGCCTACTGGTCCCGCGACCTGCTGATGTCGGCGGCGGCGCGCCGCGCGTGGATCGAGCCCGACCTGATGCCGCTACCCTGAACGGGCATCAGCCCCTGTCGGCGCACCAGTCGGTCTTGCCGGCGCCGGCGGGTACGGCGAAGCCGCGGATCACCAGCAGCGATCCCAGCGATACGCCGTCACGGACGAGCAGGCGCGCATTGGTATTGTCCGGGTCCGGCCGCGCCTCGAAAGCGCCGCCGTTCATCAGCGCCAGCAGGGCGGCGCGGCCCTGCTTTGCAAGCTCGCCTTCCTGCTCGCAGGACGGGCTGGTCAGGCTGGGACCCCGGATATCGCCAATCGCATAGCTTCTGCCGCGCCAGGCGTAGCGATCCGCCGAGAGCGCGCAGGCGGTGCCGGTAGGATCGTCGCACGCGCGGAAGCTGTCGACGATGGTGATCGCCGAGGCCGCCTTGGCCGCCCTCGGATCCGGCAGGATGTCCTTGAACAGGAGGAAGCCCCCACCTCCCAATATCAGCGCAACCAGCAATGCGCCGCGCGGCACGATATGCCTGCGCCGCTCGGTGCGCTCGCGCAGCCAGCGATCGGGTGTCGTGGAGGGCTGATCGCCCAGGTCGTAGAGATTATGTGCCATGTTACGCCCTTTGGCCCGATCATAATCTGGATTAACAAAAACAAGGTTAATAGGCGGTCCAGCTCATGCAGGGCAGTTGACGGCAGCCAATGTTGGGTGATGATAGGGCGCCAAGCAGGAAAGAATGGGAGCGATGAGCGACACCTGGCTCTATGACGAGCATCCCGCGATGTTTCGCGCGAACCCGCTGCTGTTCGTGCTGCTGCTGATTTCGGTGGTCGGCATCCTCGCACTGCTGGTGTGGTGGGTGCTGCACAAGGGCGAGCGGCTTGCCTTGTCCGAGCGCGAAGTGCTGTTCGAGCGCGGGTTGTTGTCGAAGCAGCGGACCGAAATAGCGCTTTCCAGTATCCGCGCGGTGCGGATCAGCCAGAGCCTGTCGCAGCGGCTGTTCGATGTCGGCAATGTCGAGCTGTTCAGCGCGGGTGACGTAGCGGAAATCGCGGTACGTTCCATGCCCAGGCCGGCACGGATCCGCGCGATCGCCGCCGCGCGCGCCGTCGACCTGCTGCCCCAGCGCTGATCGGCTGGCCGCGTTCCCCTTGACTTCGCCGCATTTATTTCAACGATAGGCATTGCACCGGCCGCAGAGCCGGGCGTGGGACCAGAGGACACCGGAAAGAGAACGCCCGGCCGCATATGGCGGCAGGGCCGAGCAGGGGTCGTCTTCCATGGGCTTGCGCGTGATGCCGTCGCTGCCGGACCTGACCGCGGATCAGCGCGAAGCGGCCCGTGAGGCGTGCGGCTTCGCCTGCGTACGCTGCGGCGTAACACTCTATCGCTACCTGGGGCTGCCCGACGGGCCGGGGATCACGCTGCTCTGCCCGACTTGCCACGGTCTGGTCGAAGAAGGGCGGCTGACCGCCAGCCAGGTACATAGTTTCCATGCCAATCCGGTGGTGCGCCAGCGTCACTTCGCGCGCGACCGCCTGCCCTTTGCCAGCGAGCTGCCGCAGCTGATCGTGGGCGGGTCCCGGCTGCTGCGCGACACGCCGATCCCGATCACGCTCGACGGGGAGCCGATCCTGATCTTCGCCCCGCCCGGTCGCAGCAACGGCGCCACACGCATCAGCGTGCGGCTGGGATCGCCGGAGGGCAAGCCGGTGCAGGTCGTGGACGGCAATGAGTGGATGATCAACGACGGCAGCTGGCATTTCCTGCTGCGCGGCGACCGCTATTCGATGATGGCGGCGCGCGGGGACGGGCTCTGCGTGCTGCGGATCGTCGCGCGCAACCGCATCGCGGTCGAACATCTGCGCACCACCATTCGCGGCCGCCGTCTGGAGGTGACCCCCGACTGGCTGGAGATAGACGGCAAGCGCCACGTCGACCGCATCGGCAGCGGAACGCTGATTGGTCTCGAATGCTAATTTCGGTTGCCTGCTTCCCCGGATGACCGGCGGTCGCTAAGCACGGGGCGTGAGCGATACAATCGTACCGGACAGCGAAGCCCGCGGGCTGGTCGCGCGCCTGCCCGACGCCCTGCGCAATCTCGCCCTGCTCGCGCGGTTCGACCGGCCGATCGGCTGGTGGCTGCTGTTCTGGCCGGGCGCCTGGGCGGTGGCGCTGGCGGGCGCTGCGGGCGAGCGCTGGCCGCTGATCGCGTGGCTGCTGATGGGCAGTATCGCGATGCGCGGCGCGGGCTGCGTGTTCAACGATATCGTCGACCGGGACATTGACCGGCAGGTAGCGCGCACGGCGTCGCGACCGCTGGCGTCCGGGGCGGTGTCTCTGCGCGCCGCCTGGGCCTGGCTGCTGCTGCTTTGCCTGGCCGGTCTGGTCGTGCTGCTGCAACTGCGCCTCCATGCCCAGCTGGTTGCGCTGGCCTCGCTGGCGCTGGTCGCCGCCTATCCCTTCATGAAGCGGGTCACCGGCTGGCCGCAGCTGTGGCTGGGCCTCGTCTTTTCCTGGGCTGCGCTGGTAGGGTGGAGCGAGGCTGCCGGCGGCTTGGGCTGGCCCGGTCTGCTCCTCTATGGCGGAACCATATTCTGGGTCGTCGGCTATGACACAATCTATGCGCTGCAGGACCGGGAGGATGATGCGCTGATCGGGATCGGATCGAGCGCGCTGTCCATGGGGCGGCATGTGCGCATGGGGGTGACGCTCTGCTATCTGCTGGCGCTGGCACTGTGGGGCTGCGCGATCTGGCAGGTCCGGCCGCAGGCTCTGGCGCTGATCGCCCTTTTGCCGGTAGCCGCGCATCTGCTGTGGCAGGTCGCGACGCTGAAGGAGGATGGCGCTGACCCGCTCGCCAAGTTCCGGTCCAATCGCTTCGCCGGCCTGCTGATGTTCCTCGCCTGCCTGGTGGTGGGCAGCGCATGACCGCTCCCCGGACCGGGCCGCGACCCGGCGACACCTGCTGGCGGATCGAACGCGCGAGCCAGGCCAGCGTGATCGTCGACGCCGACGCCTATTTCCGCCATGCCCGCGCGGCGATGATGAAGGCGAAGCGGCGGATCATGCTGATCGGCTGGGACTTTGACGCGCGTATCAGCCTGGTGCGCGAGGATGAGGTGAAGGACGGCGCGCCGGCCACGATCGGCGACTATATACGCTGGCTGGTGGACCGCAGGCCGGAGCTGGAAATCTTCCTGCTGCGCTGGGATGTCGGCGCGCTCAAATCCATGGTGCGCCCATCGACGCTGGCGACGACGCTGCGCTGGATGGCGCACAGTCATATCCATGTGAAGCTCGACGGCCACCATCCTCCGGCTGCGTCGCACCACCAGAAGATCGTTGTGATCGACGATTGCTTCGCCTTTTGCGGCGGGATCGACATGACCGCCGACCGATGGGATACGCGCCATCATCGCGATGACGATCCGGGGCGCGTGCATCCCGACGGATCGGCCTATGCGCCCTGGCACGATGCGACGACGGCGCTGAAGGGGCCGGTGGCGGCCGCGCTGGGCGAACATGCGCGGGCGCGGTGGAAGGGCGCGGGCGGGCACGATCTTGCGGCGGTGGAGGATATATATGATTGCTGGCCGGACGAGCTGCCGGTGCAGTTCGAGGATGTGGACGTGGCCATATCCCGCACGGCGCCGGGTATGGACGACCAGGAGGAGCTGACCGAGATCGAGCGGCTCTACGTCGCCCAGATCGGCGCGGCGACGCGCTGCATCTATGCCGAGAGCCAGTATTTCGCGTCGCGTGCCATCGCCGAGGCCATCGTCGCGCGGCTGGAGGAGCCGGACGGGCCGGAGATCGTCCTCATCAACCCGGAGCAGGCCAATGGCTGGCTCGAGCAGCAGGCCATGGACAGCGCGCGCGCCAGGCTGTTCGAGGCGCTGAAGGCCCGCGATAGCCGAGGTCGCTTCCGCATCTATCATCCGTTCACGACGCGCGGCGCGCCGATCTACGTCCATGCCAAGATATTGATCGTCGACGACCGGCTGATCCGGGTGGGCTCGTCCAATATGAACAACCGCTCGATGCGGCTCGACACCGAATGCGACGTGACGATCGACACCGCCCTGCCCGCCAATGCGGGCCGGGAAGCGGCGATCGCGGCGATGCGCGACGGGTTGATCGCCGAGCATCTCGACCTGCCGGTGGAGCGGGTGGCGGCGGTGTTGGCCGATCGCGGCCTCATCGCCGCGATCGAGCGGCTGCGCGACAAGCCGGGCAAGACGCTGCGCCCCTATGCGACGCCAAACCTCAATGAGGTGCAGGCATGGCTGGCGGACAATGAGGTGCTGGACCCCGAGGGGCCGGGCGAGATGTTCGAGGCGATCGAGCAGCGGCGCGGGCTGCTCGGGCGGATGCACTGGTTCGGCAAGGGTTAAAGGCCAGCGCCTTGCGCAGTTCGGCGTTTATCCGGCTGTGCCTACACAATCATTCCGCCGCCAGCAGCGCCTCTGCCCCGCCCAGGCTGACAGACACCAGCCGGCTGACGCCCCGCTCGACCATGGTCACCCCGAACAGGCGATGCATCCGGGCCATGGTCACGGCATTGTGGGTGACGATGAGGTAACGGGTGCGGGTCTGGCCAACCATCGCGTCCAGAAGGTCGCAGAAGCGCTCGACATTGGCGTCGTCGAGCGGCGCGTCGACTTCATCGAGGACGCAGATCGGCGCGGGGTTGGTGAGGAACAGCCCGAAGATGAGCGCGACGGCGGTGAGCGCCTGCTCGCCGCCCGACAGCAGAGTGAGGGCGGACAGCTTCTTGCCCGGCGGCTGGGCCATGATCTCCAGCCCCGCCTCCAGCGGATCGTCGCTGTCGACCAATTCCAGATGCGCCTGGCCGCCGTTGAACAAAGTGGTGAACAGTCGCCGAAAATGGTCGTCCACCGCCTCGAACGCGGCGAGCAGGCGCTGTCGGCCTTCTCGGTTCAGACTGCCGATCGAACCGCGCAACTGGTTGATGGCGAGGGTCAGCTCCGCGCTCTCGCTCCGGCTCGTTTCCTGCGTCGCCTCGAGCTCGGCCAGTTCCTGTGCCGCGACCAGGTTGACCGGGCCGATGCGCTCGCGCTCGGCGACGAGGCGGTCATGCTCGCTATGCTCGGTCTGGGCGATGCGGATGTCGGCGCTCGAAAAGCCGATACGTTCGGGTAGCAGCGGCGGCGGGCATTCGAAGCGTTCGCCCGACAGGCGGTTGGTCTCGATCCGGCGCTCGTCGGCGGCCTCGGCGCGCGCTGTGGCGGTGGCGCGGGCCTCGCGCGCGGCGGCATGGGCCTCGCCGCTCTGCTGCGCCCGCATCTCAGCCGCCTGCAACGCGGCATCAGCCTGGTCCTCGGCGCGTCGCGCCTGTTCTGCCTGCTGAGCCAGGGTGGCGCCACGCTCGGCGAGGGTCGCGATCTCGTCACCCAGCCGTTCGGGCAGCGCCGCGATGGCGTCGCGCTCGGTGGCGGTCGCGCCCTCGCGCT
Organism: Sphingobium sp.; assembly: GCA_040508785.1. Lineage (GTDB taxonomy): Bacteria > Pseudomonadota > Alphaproteobacteria > Sphingomonadales > Sphingomonadaceae > Sphingobium. The sequence goes on along the minus strand of JBEVME010000064.1, from coordinate 23,725 downwards.
CGTCCATCGCGGCGATGCGCTTCGCCGCTTCCCCGGCGCGCGACCGCCAGCCCTTCGCCTCGGCCTCGGCGGCGGCGGCGCGCTCGCGGTCACTGGCCAGCGCGCGGGCCGCAAGCGCTCGATCGGCCTGCAACTGGCTGGCGGCGCCGCGTGCCGCTTCGCCGGCGCGCGACAGGGCGGCAACCTGAGCGCTGGTCTCCCGCCCGTCGGGCAGCGCGGCGCGGCGGAGCCTTGCCGCTTCATGTTCCGCCAGTGCTGCATCATGCGCGAGGCGCGTGAAGGCCAGTCTCTCCGCCATCCCTTCGCGCCGTCCGTCGAGCCGTTCCAGCGCGGTGCCGGCCTCGTCGGCGGCGCGGAGCGCTGCGCGCAGGCGCTGGTCGGTCTGGTCGAGCGCCGATCGCGCGGCAGTAACGGCCGCCGCCGCCGCCTGCTCGTTCGCGCTCGCCCCGGCCAGCGCGTCGCGCGCCATTGCCATCGCCTGTTCCGCCGCCGGGCGGGCCGCAGCGATCGCATCCAGCCGGTTGAGCCGGATCAGCCGCTCCGCCGCCGCTGCGGCGCCATCGCGAGCGACATAGCCGTCCCAGCGACGCAGCATACCGGCCAGGGTCACCAGCCGCTGGCCGACGCCGAGCGGTTGGCCCTCGTCTCGCGCGACCACCGCGACCTGCGCCAGGCGCCGGGCAAGCTCCGCCGGCGCGGCGACATGGCCGGCCAGCGACTCGCATCCGGCCGGCAGGCGCGGATCGCCGGCCTGGGGATCGACCCCGGCCCAACGCCGCGCACCGTCGCCGCCGATCGCGGCATCGAGATCGTCCCCCAGTGCGGCGGCAAGTGCGCGTTCATAGCCCGGCTCGGGCTTCAGCAGGTCCAGTGCGCGGCGGCCGCTCGCCTTGCCGGCTTCCAGCGCGCGGCGCAGGGCATCGGCTTCGCTGTCGAGCGCGGCCAGCACCGCTCGCGCCGACGCCTGCGCCGATTCGGCATCCGCCCGCGCGGCGCCGGCAGCCTCGCGCGCGGCCTGTTGCGCTCCGATCTCGACGTCGATGCGATCGCGATCGGTTGTGGCGGCCTGATGCGCGTGCAGCGCCTGTGCGCGCTGCGCCTTCAGCGGCGCGGCATCAGGCAGGGCGCCGATCTCGCCCTCCAGCCGCCGCAGATCGCGCTCGGCCTGCTCCAGCCGGCCGCGCGCGGCAACGAGGGCCGCGTCGACGACGCGCAGCTCGGCCTGCTCGCCCGCCTGGGTGGCCATCGCCTTGGCCAATGCCAGCTCGGCGTTACGCGCTGCATCCTCCGCGTCGGCGATGCGCCGGGCGAAGTCGGGCAGCGTCGCTTCGGTCTCCGCCATGCGCTTGCGAAGCGTGGCCGCTTCCTCGGCCAGACGCGCTATCGCCGACGCGGCGTCGATGGCAAGCGTCCCCTCACGCGCCCGATCCTCCTCCAATCGGGCCGACTGCGCCGCCAGTTCGGCCAGGCGGCGAACGGCGTTTTCGCGCTCGGTCCGCAGTGCCGCCAGCCGATGGCCAGCCTCGCTCGCGGCGTCGCGGGCCGCCAGCGCTTCGGACCGTCGCTCGGCGAGCATCCGCACGGCCGCCTGTGCATGGGCGGCAGCGGCCTCCTGCGCCTCGCGCGCGGAGAATGCGGTGGCCTCCGCCGCTCTTGCCTCGGCCCGCGCGGTATCCGCGCTGGCGCTCGCCTCGCGCCAGCGGGCGAACAGGAGGCGGGCTTCGGCAACGCGGATGTCGCCGGTCAGGCGGGTATAGCGCTCGGCCGCGCGTGCCTGTCGGCGCAGGGCGTTGGCGCGCTGGTCCATGTCGGCCAATATCTCGTCGAGCCGCAGCAGGTTGGCCTCGGCCGCGCGCAATTTCTGTTCGGCGTCCCTGCGGCGGACATGGAGGCCGGCGATACCCGCCGCTTCCTCCAACATCGCGCGCCGCTCCTGCGGTCTGGCAGCGATGACGGCGGCGATGCGGCCCTGGCTGACGAGCGCAGGGCTATGCGGGCCGGTGGCGGCATCCGCGAAGATCAGCGCGATGTCCTTCGCACGTACGTCGCGGCCGTTGGCGCGATAGGCGCTGCCAGCGCCGCGCTCGATCCGCCGGGTAACCTCCAGCTCGCCATCGGCGCCTACATCGGCCGCCGGGAACAGCTCGCCCTGTTCCTGCACCGTCAGCAGCGACACTTCGGCAAAGTCGCGTTGTGGCCGGGCGGCCGTACCGGCGAAGATCACGTCCTCCATGCCGCCGCCGCGCATCGACCTGGCCGACGATTCGCCCATGACCCAGCGAATTGCTTCAAGGAGGTTGGACTTGCCGCAGCCATTGGGGCCGACGATGCCGGTCAGGCCCGGCTCGATCCGCAGCTCGGTCGGATCGACGAAGCTCTTGAAGCCCGACAGCTTGAGCCGGCTGATCTTCATGGACCGAAATCCGGCGGCATCAGTATATGGCCCCCCGTGCGACCGACTAGATTCCCGCTTCCTTGAGCTTGGCTCGCAGCACGGGCCAGCTTGCGGTATTTTCCAGCAGCACGCCGTTGATGAGGAAGCTGGGCGTGCCGGTGATCTGATACTGGTTGTTAGCCGTTTCGACGCCCTTGACCAGCGCGTCGGCGGTTGCGGTGTCGGCCAGGCACTGGCGCGCCTGATCCTCGGCAATGCCGCGCTGCTTGGCGAAATCGACCAGGCCGATGGCGTCGCCCAGCGCATTGAAACGCTGCTGCGCGGGCGCGCTCATCAGCTGCTGATAGCGCGCATCGCCCAGGCTCTGCGCCTTTTCGAACATCGCAGTCTGGTTGGTGAAGAATTGTTCGGACAGGGGATAGAAGATGTCCTTGCCGCCGCAGCGGGCCAGCAGCGCGGTGGTGATATCGATCGGGTCGCGCACATAGGCGCGGAATTCGAAATTCATCTTGCCGCTATCGACCATCTTCCTGATCTCCTCCGACCCTTCGGCGGAAAAGTCACGGCAATGGCTGCAGGTGTAGGAGCCATATTCGACCAGCTTGATCGCGGCATCGGGATTGCCCATCAGGAAATAGCCCTCCTTAGTCGGCGCGATCGTGGTGGACCAGGTCGTGCCGGCAGGCGGGTTGACCGCGGCGACAGCCTGTGCGGGGGCGCCGGGCTCTTCATTCTTGCCGCAACCGGCGAGGAGGAGGGCGAGGGGGGCGAAGGCAAGGCCGATCAGGATTTTCACGACGGGGAATGCTCCATTGGGTCGGGGTCGATAGTCTCTAGTCGATCAAGGGCCGGGACAGAAGCGCCCGATCCCGATTCAGGGCAGCGCCGCCTGCAATCTCATCCAGTCCGACCCGTTCACCAGAGTGCCGTTGATGGTGAAGCCCGGTGTGCCATGGATCTGCACCCTCTTCCACGCATCATCGGACATCGCCATGATCTGGCTCATGGCGGTGGGACTCGCCACGCAGGCATCGAGTTGCCTGTCGGTGAAGCCGCGCTTGTTCATCAGCGCGTAGAGACCGGTATTCCGTCCGATGTCGCGCAGCGCCGCCTTCTCATCCGTCGGTTTCGCCGCATTGCGATCATAAGCGACGATCTTGGCCATCCATGCGTCCTGGTTGGCGAACAGCGCTTCATGATTGCCGAAGAAGCGGCGCGGGCCGCCGCAGCGGGCGAGCAGCGCGGCGGCAAGATCATAGCGGTCGCGAACCGCGTTGCGAACTTCGACGCTCAGCTTGCCGCCGCTGATGTAGCGGTCCCTGAGCGGCGCGGTCCCTTCCGCGACGAATTGGGCGCAATGGGAGCAGGTGTAGCTCACATATTCGACCAGCTTTGTCGGCGCTGCGGGATTGCCCATCACATGCCCGCCGATCTTCGACTGGGTGATCTGGGCAACCCATTTGTTGACCGGCCCGGCGGCGATTGCGGCCAGGGGCAGGGCGAACAGGGCGGCGGGGAGGAGCAGGCGCATCTTCATGATTGAGGTCCATTCCATGGCTGGCATGAACGCAGGCGTAACGGTTCAGCCGATCCTGGGCGGGCCGCTGCTGCCCGGAAATCCGCGGGCAAAGGCTTCCAGAACGGTGCGCAGTTCGGGGTCGCCGATCGCGCGCAGCGAATCGCCGATGTCCTGCGGCAGGGGTTTGAGGTTGGCGGGCGGGGGACGGCGCTCGGGCGGGCGGCGGCTCAACTGCCCTTGGCGCATCGTCACCTTCGCGACGGCGCCATAGCCAAAGAAGCGATTCACCTTGTCGATGATCTCCGGCAGGCTGTGCTGCAGCATCGGCGCGTGGCCGCCCATGACGATCAGGTGGAGCGTGCCGCCGGCCTTCGTCCCGGCGGGGAAGCGGATCATTTCCGGCTCGCAGATCGCGGCATAATGGGCGCCCGCTATATCGTTCCAGCGCGACACGATGCTCGCCTGAACGAAGCCGAAGCGGCGAAAGGCGGCCTGGCCTATGTCCGGGATGATGTCCGCGATCGCCCGTGGCGCGCCGATGCGTGCGCGTTCCTTCGGCGCATCCTTGGCCTTGGGTGGGCCGGGCTGTATGGGGCGTTCCGTCACGGGCCGCTTCATGCCATAGGCGCGCCATGCCCGTCGAGCCTGCTCTTGCCGAAATCGCGCCGCGCCTGCTCGCACATTATGATCGCCACGCGCGCACACTGCCCTGGCGCGCGCCGCCGGGCGCATCGCTGCCTGATCCCTACCGTGTCTGGCTGTCGGAAATCATGCTGCAGCAGACGACGGTCGCGGCGGTCGCGCCTTATTTCATGGGCTTCACCGCCCGCTGGCCGACCGTGGAGGCGCTGGCTGCAGCCGACGACGCCGATGTGATGGCCGCATGGGCCGGACTTGGCTATTATGCCCGCGCGCGCAACCTGCTCGCCTGCGCGCGCGTCGTGGCGGGCACGCATAGAGGCCGCTTTCCCGACAGCGAAGAGGGCTTGCGTACCTTGCCGGGCGTGGGGGCCTATACCGCCGCCGCCATCGCCGCCATCGCCTTTGGCCGGCGCGCGGTCGTGATCGACGCCAATGTCGAGCGGGTGGTCGCGCGGCTGTTCAACATCGGCACGCCGATGTCGTCCGCCAGGGCGGAGATCCGGATCGCCGCGGATGCGATCACGCCCGATGAGCGATCCGGTGACTTCGCGCAGGCGATGATGGATCTGGGCGCGACCATCTGCGTGCCGCGCGCGCCCGCCTGTCTGGCCTGCCCGCTTTCGAGCCGGTGCGCCGGGCTGGCGAGCGGCGATCCCGCGCGCCTGCCCGTGAAGGGCGTGAAGCGCGCGCGGCCGCACCGGATGGGCCACGCCTGGTGGATCGAGCGGGCGGACGGTCATGTCTGGCTGACCCGGCGGCCGGACAAGGGGTTGCTGGGCGGAATGCGCGCTCTGCCGTCGTCCGACTGGGGTGTCGATCCGCCTGCCGTCCCGCCCCTGCCCGCGCAGTGGCGTGTGCTGCCCGGACCGGTGGAACATGTCTTCACCCATTTCTCACTGGCGCTGACGGTGCACAGCGCTTGCGTGCCGCAGGGTTGCGTTCCGCCGGGGGCGGGTGAATGGTGGCCGCTCGCGCGGATCGAGGAGGCTGGCCTGCCGACCCTGTTCCGCCGCGCGGTCGAAAAGGCGATGGACGAGAGGAGAGCGGATGCACGGCAAGAGCAGTAAGGGAGCGCCGCTGCCCGGCTTCGTCGGCGGCACGATCGATCGTGCGGACGAGATCCGCTCCAATCCCGATGCAGTGAAGCGGAGCTTTGCGTCGCCCGACGCCTGCCGGATCATGCTGGAGGGGCTGACCCCCCGGCTGGAGGGGGACCGGCTGATGCTCGAGCCGCTGCCGTCCGACGCGCGCCTTGCCGATCATGTGCTGCTGGGCGTGGACGATGGCGGGCCCGTCTTCGTGCAACTGGCCAGGACGCTGCCGAGCGCGGCGATACCCATGCCCGCGCTCTGGGAGCTGATCGGCACGCTGCCCGCGAACGAGATGGCGCTCTATGGGACGGCGCGCAGTCTGCTGGACTGGCATGTGCGCCATGGCTTCTGCGCCGCTTGCGGCCAGCCGACGCTGCCCGAAAAGGCCGGCTGGGCCAGGCGCTGCGGCGGCTGCAACACCGAACATTTCCCGCGCGTCGATCCGGTTTCGATCATGCTCGCGGAAAAGGACGGCAAGGTGCTTCTCGGGCGCCAGCATCGCTGGCCCGCCGGCCGCTATTCCGCGCTCGCCGGTTTCATCGAGCCGGGCGAGACGATCGAGGAGGCGGTGGCGCGCGAACTCAAGGAGGAAGCGGGCATCACGGTCCATTCGGTCCGCTACCTGCTGAGCCAGCCCTGGCCCTTCCCTTCGTCTCTGATGATCGGCTGCATCGGGCTGACGGACTCCGACGAACTCACGCTGGACCAGACCGAGATCGAGGATGCTATCTGGGTCGATGCGCAGGGCGTGCGCGCGAGCCTGCTTGGCCTGTCCGACGCCCCCTTCATCGCGCCGCCGCCGATGGCGGTCGCCTGGCACCTGCTGCAGTTGTGGCTCGACGAGCAGGGCGTCTCCCTCGACTGACATTGCGCGGGCGGGTGCGAGCGCGTAAGGCCCGCCCATCTGCCCCCCATACGGAATATCCCCGCCCCATGCTCAGCCTCGAAGAAGCCCAGTCGCGCGCCGAGGATCTGGTCGGAGCCGCGCGCAAGGGCGGGGCCGACGCAGCCGAGGCGGTCTATGCCGGGGGCGCATCGACCACGGTTTCGGTACGGCTAGGCGCGCTGGAGGATGTGGAGCGTTCCGAAAGCGAGGAGATCGGCCTGCGCGTGTTCGTCGGCCGGCGATCCGCCACCATCTCCGCTTCGGATTTCAACCCCGCCGCGCTCGGGGTCCTGGTCGAACGCTGCATCGCGATGGCGCGCGAGGCGCCGGAGGACCCCTATGCCGCCCTCGCGCCCGCCGACCGGCTGCTGCGCAAGCGCCCGCCCGCGCTCGACCTGGTGGATGACGAGGAGCCCGATCCCGCGTCGCTGCGCGAAAGGGCGCTGACGGTCGAGGAGGCGGCGCGCGGGGTGCCCGGCGTCACCAACAGCGAAGGCGGCGGCGCATCGGCCGGACGCAGCCAGATGGCGCTGGTCACCAGCCATGGCTTTGCCGGCGCCTATGCCGGCACCAGCCATTCGGGATGGGCGAGCGTGCTCGCTGGCACCGGCAGTGACATGCAGCGCGACCATGCCAGTCACAGCGTTCGTCATCTGGAGGATCTGGACGAGGCCGACGCGATCGGCCTGCGTGCCGGCCACCGGGCGGTCGCGCGGCTGGGTCCGGTCAAGGTGGAAAGCGGCGTCATGCCGATCATCTTCGACCCGCGTGTCGGGTCGAGCCTGATCGGTCATCTGATCGGTGGTATCACCGGCCCGTCGATCGCGCGGCGCTCCAGCTTTCTGCTCGACTCGCTCGGCCAGCAGCTGTTCGATGCCGGCGTGACCATCATCGACGATCCACTCGCTCCTCGCCGGCTGCGCTCGCGCCCGTTCGATGGCGAAGGGCTGCCGACCGAGCGGCGCGCGCTGATCGAAAAGGGCGTACTGACCGGCTGGTTGCTCGACAGTGCTTCGGCCCGCCAACTCGGGCTGGAACCCACCGGCCATGCCAGCCGGGGCGGCAGCAGCGCTCCGGGCGCGGGCGTCTCCAACGTGCATATGGAGCCGGGCACGGTCAGCGCCGGTGACTTGATGGCCGACGTGAAGCGCGGCATCTATGTCACCGAACTGATCGGCATGGGCGTCAACGGCATCACCGGCGACTATAGCCGGGGGGCGTCGGGCTTCCTGATCGAGGACGGCGCGGTGACGCGGGCGGTGTCCGAAATCACCATCGCCGCCAACCTCAAGGACATGTTCCGCGCGCTGGTGCCGGCAAATGACCTGAGCTTTCGCTATACCATGAACGTGCCGACCCTGCGGATCGACGGAATGACCGTTGCGGGCGGCTGACATCGATCTGTCGGCGGTGCTGTCCGCCGTCGCGAGTGCGGCCGACCGGGCACTCACCCTGTGGGCCGACGGCGAAACCCGCGTTCGCCAGTGGGAAAAGGTGCCCGGCCACCCCGTCAGCGAGGCCGATCTGGAGGTCGACGACCTGCTCCGCCGCACTCTGGGCCTGATCGACCCGGGCGCGGGCTGGCTCTCGGAGGAGACGGCGGACACGGTGCACCGGCTCGACCTGGACAGGGTGTGGGTCGTGGACCCGATCGACGGCACCCGCGACTATCTGCGCGGCCGCACCGGCTGGGCCGTCTCGGTCGCGATGGTGGAGCATGGCGCGGTGCAGTTCGGCATATTGGCGGCGCCCGCGCGCGGGGAAACATGGGCGGCCCGGCGGGGGCAGGGTGCCACCCGCAATGACACGACGCTGCGTGCGGGCGACCGGATGCAGCTGGCAGGAGCGCGCGTACCCGCCGACCAGCTGCCGCGCATCGACCGCGATCTCGTGACCGTCGACAAGCCCAACAGCATCGCGCTGCGCATGGCGATGGTCGCCGCCGACGAGGCGGACCTGGTCGCCACGGTGCGCTGGGGCAATGAATGGGACGTCGCCGCCGCCGCACTGATCGCGCAGGAGGCGGGAGCGATCGTCACCGACGCGCTGGGCCAGCCGCTGGAATATAACCGCCCCGATCCTGTCGCGTTCGGCCTGCTGTGCAGCGCGTCCGGCATTCATACCCAGGCCGTCGAAAGGCTGGCCCCCCGCGCGCAGGAGATATTGGGGCGATAGCGCCCCGCCCCCCTTGCACATCGAGTGGTAAATGCAGGGAGGAACGGCCTACATTTTGCCGTAGCGCGCTTCGAACCCCGCAATGTCGCCGGCCGCCAGATATTTCGCTTGGTCGATCCACTGGTCGCGCGTGGGGCGCCCCTTGAAGGCGCCCAGCCTCGCATCGATCGCAGCGACGTCGGTGTCGCTCCAGCCGGCGATCTGCGCATAGCTGGTGACGCCGAGTTCGATCAGCAGCATGTTGAGCTTGGGGCCTACGCCTTTCAGCTTCAGCAGGTCATCGGCCGCCTTGCCGGCCGAGTCGCTGGCGGGGGCCGCTGGGAGGGCGGGCGCCGGCGCACTCTCGGGCGGGAGAGGCGCTACTGCCTCGGGCGCGGCCATGGCGACCAGCGGGACGACCGGCTGCGCGGCAGGCTCGTCCTCGACCGCCGGCTTTGCCTTGCCCAAGCTCGACAACAGAAACACCAGCCCGATCAGCACCAGCAGCCCGACCAGCAGCCACAACCCGTAGTTCACGAAGAATTCCTGCATCGCAGCCTCTCCTGGCTTCCTGTCAGAAGCGCCTCACAGCGCCGATTGCTCCCGCTCGACCTCACGCCAGCCGATGTCTCGGCGGCAGAAGCCGGTGGGAAAGTCGATCCGGTCGACCGCCGCATAGGCATCCGCCTGGGCCTGCGCGACGCTGGCGCCGGTGGCGGTGACGGCCAGCACCCGGCCGCCATTGGCGACGAGAGCGCCGTCCCGCAGGGCGGTTCCGGCATGGAAGACCTGCGCACCGCCTTGTTCGGCCGCATCGATGCCGGCGATCATGCCGCCCTTTTCAGGCGACGCCGGATAGCCTTTCGCTGCGAGCACGACGGTCAACGCCACCCGATCCGCCAGCGTCACCGGCGGCTGGTCACCCAGCCGGCCTTCCGCCACGGCCAGCAACAACGCGGCCAGATCCCCTTCGAAGCGCATCATCAGCACCTGGCATTCGGGATCGCCGAAGCGGGCATTATATTCGATGAGCTTCGGTCCCTCATCGGTCAGCATCAGCCCGGCGAACAGCACGCCCGAATAGGGCATGCCCTCGGCCGCGAGCGTCGCCACCGTCGGCGCGATGATACGCTCGATCGTTTCAGCCTCCAGCGCGGGTGTCAGCACCCGCGCTGGACTGTAGGCGCCCATGCCGCCGGTGTTGGGGCCGGTATCGCCGTCGCCGACGCGCTTGTGATCCTGCGCCGAGCCGAAGGGCAGGATGGCCGTGCCGTCAGTGAGCGCGAAGAAGCTCGCTTCCTCCCCCGACATATATTCCTCGATCACCACCTCCGCGCCCGACGCGCCGAACGCGCCCTCGAACATGGAGTCGATCGCAGCCTCGGCCTCGGCCCGGTCCATCGCGATGATGACGCCCTTGCCCGCGGCCAGACCGTCCGCCTTGATCACGACCGGCAGCGCGAAATCGTCGAGCGCGGCGAGCGCCTCGTGAGCGCTGGAGACGCGACGATAGCCGGCGGTCGGTATGTTGGCGCGGGCGCACAGATCCTTGGTGAAGCCCTTTGATCCTTCCAGCTGCGCGGCCGCCTTGCCGGGACCGAAGGTGGGGATGCGCGCCGCACGCAGACTGTCCGCCAGTCCATCGACCAGCGGCGCTTCCGGGCCGACCACCACTAGTCCGATCTTCCGATCGGCGCAGAAGGCGATCACCGCGTCATGATTGGCCGGATCGAGGTCGACCAGCGTCGCGCTCTGCGCTATTCCCGGATTGCCAGGTGCGGCGTAGAGCGTCGCAATGGACGGCGACTGGGCCAGCTTCCACGCGAGCGCATGTTCGCGGCCGCCGGCGCCGATGAGAAGGATGTTGATGTCGCCCATGGTTCCCGAAACCGAATTTGATCCGTCGGGCCGCCTGTTAGCGGAGGAAAGGGCGGGCGACAACGCGGCGCCGCTCAGTGTGACCGAACTTTCCCAGATGCTCCGCCGCACGGTCGAGGACCGCTTCGGCCATGTGCGCCTGCGCGGCGAGATTTCGGGCTACAAGCGCGCGGCTTCCGGCCATGTTTATCTCGCGCTCAAGGATGACGGCGCGGTGATCGACGGGGTGATGTGGAAGGGGCAGGCGGCGCGCATTCCCTTCCCGGCCCAGGACGGCATAGAGGTGGTCGCGACCGGCAAGCTAACCACCTATCCCGGCCGGTCCAAATATCAGATCGTGATCGACCGGCTGGAACTGGCTGGCGAAGGCGCGCTGATGGCGATGCTGGAGCGGGTGAAGGCGAAGCTCGGCGCGGAGGGCCTGTTCGATGCCGCGCGCAAACGGCCCCTGCCCTTTCTGCCGCGCACGATCGGTGTCGTGACATCGCCCACCGGCGCGGTCATCCGCGATATATTGCACCGCCTGGCCGACCGTTGCCCGACCGACGTGCTGTTATGGCCCGTGCTGGTGCAGGGGGAGGGGGCCGCGCTCCAGATCGCACGGGCCGTGCGGGGGCTTGCGACGATCGCCGAAGGCGGCCGCTTTCCGCGCCCGGACCTCATCATCGTCGCGCGCGGGGGCGGTTCGATCGAGGATCTGTGGAGCTTCAACGAGGAATCGGTGGTGCGCGCGGTCGCGGAGAGCCCCATCCCCGTCATTTCTGCCGTCGGGCATGAGACCGACACGACGCTGTGCGATCATGCCGCCGACATGCGCGCGCCGACGCCCACCGCCGCCGCCGAGATCGCCGTGCCGGTGCGCGCGGACCTGGTTGCGACGCTTGCCGAATTCGGCCTGCGCGCCGACCGCGCGGTGCGACGCGGTGTCTCGCAAGCGCGCGAGCGGGTGGCAATGCAGAGCCGGCTGCTGCCCGCGCCCGACATGCTGCTCGCGTCTCAGCGCCAGCGTGTCGACCTGCTCTGCGAGGCGCTGGCATCGGGTCTGCGCCACCGTATCGCGGCTGCGCGCACGCGGCTGGGCGAGGCGGGCGGGGCGCTGCGTCCGGCCCTGCTTCGCCAGCGGGTGGCGCGCGCGCGTGAGCAGCTCGATACGCTGCGCCCGCGCCCGGATCAGCTGCTGCGCGGGCTGCGAGATCGTGCCGGTGCGCTCGACCGGGTAGCGCGGCATTTCGCCTCGCTCGATCCCGACCGGCCGCTGGCGCTCGGCTTCGCGCGGGTGATGGCGGGGGATCGGGTGATAAAGGGCGTAACGGCCGCCCGCGCCGCCGGATCGGTCTCGCTCCGCTTCGCTGACGGTGCGGTGGGCGCGCATGTGGCAGGCGAGGATGAACCGCCGGCCCTTGAGAAGGCCGTCGCGGTCAATATATCGGCGCCAGCCCCCCGCAGGCCGCGCGGCCGGCCGGAACCTGGCCAGCCGGACCTGTTTTCCTGATCCGGCTGCGCGTGGAAGAAAGGACAGTCCACTTATGTTGATGGCACAACGCGATCGCCCGGCGAAGCTGCAATATCTGTCCTACAGCTTCCGCGTCATCGAAGCGGGCGACCATGTGGTCTGCGCGGTGACGGGCGCCAGGATTCCACTCGACAGGCTGCGCTACTGGAGCATCGCCCGGCAGGAGCCTTACGCCAGCGCCGAGGCGTCGGTGCAGGCGGAACTGGAAGCGACCGGGCGACCTGCATGAGGCTCGGGCGGCGCCTGTTGCTCACCGGCCTGGCGCTGCTGTCGATCGCGCCCGGCCTGCCCGGGAGAACGCAGCCCATACCACCGGCATCGGCCTTCGCGCTGCAGGGTATGCTCAGCCAGGGCGGCGTCGCGCGCGGCATGGCGCCGCCTGGCACGCTCGACCTGCGCCTGGACGAACAGCCGGTCCCCTTCGATGCCGATCGCCGCTTTATCATCGCCTTTGATCGGGACGCGGCGCCCCTGGCCCGGTTGACGGCGCGGCTGGCGGATGGCCGCACGATCGCCGAACCGCTGGCCGTCGCCCCGCGCGCCTGGCGAATCGAGCGAATCGACGCGGCCATGCGGCCGACAAGCAATACGGAGGCGTTCATGGCCCGACGCCTGCCGGAACTGGCGCGGATCGCCGCGGCGCGCGCCGTGACCAGCGACGCGCAGGGGTGGCGACAGGCCATCCACTGGCCTCGCATCGGGCGGATTTCCGGCTTTTTCGGCGCCCAGCGCATCTATCGCGGCACGCCGGGAGCCTTTCACGGCGGGGTCGACGTGGCAGCCCCGACGGGGGCGACGGTGATGGCCCCGGCCGACGGCGTCGTCGTGTTGGCGGCCGCTGAGCCCTTCAGCCTGGAGGGGAATCTGCTGATCATCGACCATGGGCACGGCCTGAACAGCGCATTTCTCCACCTGTCGCGCATCGACGTGAAGGAGGGCGACCATGTGGCGCAGGGGCAGCGGGTCGGCGCGGTCGGTGCGACCGGGCGAGCGACTGGTCCGCACCTTCACTGGGCAATGAAATGGAACGGCGCACGCATCGATCCGCTGCTGCTCGCGGGGCCGATGCCCGAGGGCTGACGGGCCTGCATTTGGCAATCTATGTTGGTCTGAAACCGCGTCCATAGCAGAAAAGTTTCATGAACTCCTGTTCAGGGACATAATGTTGTGTCGGCGGCGAAGAGGCTCTCTATGCGCCTTGTGGCATTTTTGCTACAGGGGGGTGGAAAAACTTGGGCGCCGCGATTTTGTGCGCTTTACACCAGCCCCAAAGCCCGCGCAGACTGATGCCAGAGCATGGAGAAGGTGCGTTTTGTCGGGCGCTCCAAACCTTCTCCATGTCAGCTACAGGCGGGTTTCCCGCACTTACTCCAGAGCAAGGGACTGGATAGTGAACAAAATCTCAAAGAACGCGCTTCTGCGCGGAAGCGCGGCGTTGCAGGTGCTGGCTTTCGCCGGCGCGAGCATGGTTGCCGTCGGTATGGGCGTAGCGCCTGCTGCTGCGCAGGATTATAATCAGGTTAACGCTACGGGACGTGTCTTGGGAACAGACGGCGAGCCTGTTTCGGGCGCAAAAGTTACGGTTACGTCGAACGCTCAGGGCTTTTCGCGTTCGGGCGTTACGTCGTCCGATGGCACTTATCGTATCGTCGCGCTGCCCCAGGGGGTATATGCATTCACGGTCGAAGCAGATGGTTTCGATACGGCGACCGATCCCGCAGTTGAGCTGACGCAGTCCGGTGCAGCAAATCAGTTCACCTTGGCTTCCACCGGTGGCTCGGAAGGCGCGATCGTTGTTACCGCTGGACGCGTGCAGGTGGTTGATTTTGATCGGAATACCACTGGTGCGGTGATCAGCTTGGGTGAACTGGCGCAGCGTGTGCCGGTCGCTCGTGACATCGCTTCGGTCATTCAGCTCTCGCCGGGCACAACACAGGGGGATCGGGCCTTTAGCAGCGGCAATCTCGCTAACATCTCGGGTGCGTCCGTTGCTGAAAACGCGTTTTTCCTCAATGGTTTGAACATAACCAATTTTCGAACTGGGCTGGGCGCTGTTGCTGTTCCGTTCGACATGTATCAGACGGTGGAAGTCAAGAACGGTGGTCTGGCCGCTGAATATGGGCGGCTGACCGGCGGTCTGGTGAATGCGACCACCAAATCAGGGTCGAACGAATTCCATGGTGGCCTCACGGTGACATGGGAACCGAATTCATTGCGGTCGAACCAGCCCAATATTCTCACGGAAGATTATGACTCTGCCACGTTCGAGCGAACCGACTTTGTTGCTCAGTTGTCGGGTCCGATCATCAAGGATCACCTCTTCTTTTACGGCATTTATAACGCGCGCGATGTTCAAACGGGGCGTGGTATCACAGCGCTGACGGCAAACGCCGAACCAGTCTTGGCAAACACCGTTGGTTCGGAATATCGGTTTGACCGATCAACCAGTCCCTTCTGGGGTGCCAAGATCGATGCGGTCATAACGGACGGCCAGCGTCTGGAATTTACGATTTTCGATACTAGTGCGGATACGGTGCGGAGAACATTCGGTACGGCTGCCGCAGCAAACAGGTTCAACCCAAACACCAATGCGCGCGGCGATTTCGTTGGCTCGACACTGTTTCAGACCGGCGGGCTGAACTATGTCGGCCGCTATACGGGCTCGTTTACGTCTTGGTTGACAGTCTCGGGTGCTTATGGGAAGAACAAGGACCGCGACGTCACGGGTTCCACCGTCAGCTATTCCTCAGTCACGGACTCGCGCGGTGGTGCCAATCAGTCGATTGGTAATCCGGTCGCCAACGAGGCGCTGAATTCGGATACGCGCGAGTTTTACCGAGGTGACGTCGATCTCTTTTTCGACTTGTTCGGGTCGCATCATATTCGCGGTGGCTATGATCATGAGTCTCTGTCGACGACCATCCTGACGCAGGCATATGGCATTGGCCAGGTCACTTTGCTCGATGGTACGCCTGCCGATCAATATGGCATTACGACTGGAGAATATGCGCAGGTTCGTACGTTCCGAAATGGCGGAACATTTAAATCGACGAACGAAGCTTTTTATATCCAGGACAATTGGTCCCTGTTTGGCAACCGGCTCAACCTCCAGTTGGGCCTGCGCAATGATAAGTTCACGAACCGTAATATCGAAGGCAAGCCTTTCTATAAGTCGAAGAATCAGTGGGGGCCTCGGCTCGGAGCGAGCTTCGATCCCTTTGGGGACAACTCCACGAAGGCATATGGCTCGTTTAGTCGCTATTTCTTCCCAGTTGCTGCAAGCACCAATAACCGATTGGGTGGCGCGGAACTTGATCAGAATCAGTTCTACCGGTTCACTGGCCTGGACGCGAACAACGTTCCCATTCTGGGTGCGCAACTTACCCCGACAAATGGCGATCCCTGCGTGGTCGGGACCGGCATCTGCAGTATAACCAGCGGCGGCACTGCGGGCGACACGAGCACATTGATCTCATCGAACCTGAAATCTCAGTCTCTCGATGAGTATATCGTTGGTATCGAGAGAAGGTTGGGCACGCGCCTGAAGGTGAATTTGTACGGCACCTATCGTAAGCTAAATCAATCGTTGGAAGACGCCGCAGTAAATGGCGCAATCGTACGCTATTGCACCGAAAATGCTGTCAGCGGTTGTACTGGCGTTTATGGTCCTGGCACGAGCCAGCAATATATATTGCTGAACCCGGGCTCGTCGGCAACATTCACGCTTGATCGCAACATCAATGGCGAAAGTACTGCGAGGACTATCACGTTGACGCCTGATCAACTGGGGCTGGCGCAAGCAAAGCGCACTTATAAGGCAATAACGTTCGAAGCGACGCGTGAGTTTGACGGCATATGGTCCGCATATTTTTCCTACACTTGGTCAAAGCTGAAGGGTAACACCGAAGGCGGTGTTCGTTCGGATGGCAATGGACAGGCGGACACCGGCGCAACGGTCGATTTTGACTTCGCTGGTCTTGGAGACGGCACATACGGCTATCTGCCGAATGACCGCCGTCATAATTTCAAGGCTTATGGGTCGTATCAAGTGACGCCTTGGCTGAACTTGGGTGCCAATGTCTCGGTCACATCTCCTCGTCGCTTTGGCTGCCTTGGTACAGTTCCGACTAGTCGTGATGCGGGCGCGGCCACCTATGGTGCTAACGGAACCTATTGTAACCTGAATGCAGATGGTTCGGTTCGGACCGTTCCTGCTGCGACAGGCGAAGTATTGCCCGCACGCCAAGTCGTCGATCGTGGAACGGGAAACAAGAGCGATTGGCTGTCTATCGTCAACCTGGATGCCGCTATCAAGGTGCCAAGCGACGCATTCGACGGTACGCTGCGCATTTCGGTATTTAACGTGTTCAACGCTTCGGGGGCCGTCGATCTTGAAGAGCGCGGCACACAGACGTCGGGTGCACCGCGCCGCGATTATGGAACGGTCGCGGCTTATCAGGCGCCACGATCGATCCGGTTGCAACTCGGCGTTAATTTCTAACTGCGCCTAAATTTAAGGGGGGCTCCTTCCTCGCAGGGGCCCCCCTGTTTTTTACTATGCCAGCTCGCGAGCCGCCACGCTCGTCACCCCACGCTGAGCCCCAATCCCCCGTCGCCCTCATCCACCCGTACCGTCGCGCCGTCCGGCACATCGCCGCGCAGGATCATGTCCGCCAGGGGGTCCTGCAGGTAGCGTTGCACCGCGCGCTTCAAGGGGCGCGCGCCATAGACAGGGTCGTAGCCGACGCGTCCGAGCCACGCCCGCGCGCCGTCCGTCAGATCCAGCACGATCTTGCGATCCTTCAGCAGCTTCTGCACCCTGCCGACCTGTATATCGACGATCGGCGCCATATGGTCGGCGCCCAGGCGATGGAACAGGATGATCTCGTCCAGCCGGTTCAGGAATTCCGGGCGGAAATGGGCGCGGACGATCTCCATCACCTGCGGTTCGACATCCTCGGTCCTCTGTCCGTCGGCCAGGCCGGTGAGGAACTGGCTGCCCAGGTTCGACGTCAGCACGATGATCGTGTTGGTGAAATCGACCGTGCGGCCCTGCCCGTCGGTCAGGCGGCCGTCGTCCAGCACCTGGAGCAGGATGTTGAACACGTCACCATGCGCCTTCTCGACCTCGTCGAACAACACGACCTGATAAGGACGCCGGCGGACCGCTTCGGTCAGCACGCCGCCTTCCTCATAACCGACAGAGCCCGGAGGCGCGCCGATCAACCGGGCGACGCTGTGCTTCTCCATGAATTCACTCATGTCGATGCGCACCATGGCGTTGTCGTCATCGAACAGGAAGCCGGCCAGCGCCTTGGTGAGCTCGGTCTTGCCGACGCCCGTGGGGCCGAGGAACAGGAATGACCCAAGCGGACGGTTCGGGTCCTGCAGCCCCGCGCGCGCGCGGCGAACGGCGGTTGATACGGCCTTGACCGCATCGGCCTGGCCGATGACGCGCTTGCCGATCGTTTCTTCCATCGCCAGCAGCTTCTCGCGCTCTCCGGTCATCATCCGCTCGACCGGGATGCCGGTCCAGCGCGCGACGACGCCGGCGATATCCTCTGCCGTCACTTCCTCGCGCAGCATCGCGCCTTCCGACGCGGTCTCCGCTTCGGCAAGGCGCCTTTCCAGCGCGGGGATGGTGCCATAGGAAAGCTCGCTCATCTTCGCGAGATCGCCGGCGCGTTGCGCCTGCTCCAGTTCCAGCCGGGCGGCATCCAACTGCTCCTTGACTCTGGCCTCGCCGGCGATCTTGTCCTTCTCCGCCTGCCAGCGGGTGGTGAGTTCGCTCGACTGTTGCTCGAGATTCGCGAGATCGCCTTCCAGCGTGGCGAGCCGATCGGCGGATGCCTTGTCGGTCTCCTTCTTCAGCGCCTCGCGCTCGATCTTGAGCTGGATGATGCGCCGGTCGAGATTTTCGATCTCCTCGGGCTTGCTCTCCACTTCCATGCGCAGCCGCGACGCGGCCTCGTCCATCAGGTCGATCGCCTTGTCGGGCAGGAAACGGTCGGTGATATAGCGGTTGCCGAGCGTCGCCGCTGATACAAGCGCGCCGTCGGTAATCCGCACGCCATGGTGAAGCTCATATGTCTCCTTGAGCCCGCGCAGGATCGAGATGGTATCCTCGACCGTGGGCTCGCCGACGAAGACGGGCTGGAACCGTCGCTGGAGAGCGGGGTCCTTCTCGACATATTTGCGATATTCGTCGAGTGTCGTCGCGCCGATGCAATGGAGTTCGCCGCGCGCGAGCGCGGGCTTCAGCAGGTTGCCAGCGTCCATCGCGCCTTCGCTCTTGCCCGCGCCGATCAGCGTGTGCATCTCGTCGATGAACAGCACGATGTGGCCCTCGGCGGCCTTCACCTCATCCAATACGCCCTTCAGGCGCTCCTCGAACTCGCCGCGATATTTGGCGCCCGCGATCAGCGACCCCATGTCGAGCGCCATCAGGGTGCGGTCCTTGAGCGTATCGGGCACGTCGCCATTGGCGATCCGCAGCGCAAGGCCCTCGGCGATGGCGGTCTTGCCGACGCCGGGATCGCCGATGAGGACGGGGTTGTTCTTGGTGCGGCGCGCCAGGATTTGGACGGTGCGGCGGATTTCCTCGTCGCGGCCGATCACCGGATCGAGCTTGCCGGCACGCGCCGCCTCGGTCAGGTCGCGCGCGAATTTCTTGAGCGCGTCGTAGCGGTCCTCCGCGCCCGCCGTGTCGGCGGTACGGCCCTGACGCAGGCTGTTGATCGCGGCGTTGAGCGCCTCGGCCTTCACGCCTGCGCTCGCCAATGCCTTGCCCGCGGTGGTGGTGGTCGCCAGCGTCAGCGCGAGCAGCAGCCGTTCGACCGTGACGAAGCTGTCGCCGGCCTGCTTGGCAACCTGTTCGGCTTGGTCGAGCACGCGCACCGCATCATTGTCGAGGCCCGGCGTCTGCTGCGCCCCGCTGCCCGACACGGCGGGAATCCTGGCCAGCGCCGCGTCGGTTTCGCGCACCGCCGCCTGCGCATCGCCGCCCGCCGCCTTGATCAGGCCGGCCGCCATTCCTTGATTGTCCTCCAGCAAGGCCTTGAGCAGATGTTCAGAAGCGATTCGCTGATGGTTCATGCGAATTGCTACAGTCTGCGCTGCTTGGAGGAAGCCCTTGGCCCGGTCGGTGAATTGATCGAGGTTCATGATATCCCCACGGAAATTAACATGGGCCGTCATATAGTGTTGCCAAATGGCCACACAAGATCGTCGTGCGCGAAAATGTGGCTTCCAATCGATTCACCCTTTCAAAGCCCTCTGTTCAGCCCGTCGTGGCGAGAGTAGCGCTACGGCAACGGGTCGCGCCGAAACTAATCTTGGGGGATGCACATGAAGCGACTGATTGCGTTTGCCGCTGCGGCGCTTGCCGTGCCAGCGGCCTTTTCCGCGCCGGCTGCCTATGCCAATTCGCATTGTAACTATGGCGGCGGCTATGCCATCCCGACCGGAGCGACCATTTCGGGGACGTTCTTCGGCCTGCCGCCGGGGTCGACCGTGCCGGTGCAGCCCGGCACCTATGTGCCGTTTCTGCCCGCAGGATCGACGGTCGAGAGGATCAACCTGATCGTTGTCACCCCGACCGGCTTTTCGACCATTCCGCTTCCGGTCACGCAGCTGACGACATTCGGTGTGGCGTTCAGCGTGGCGCATGGCGGCAATCCGCTGCAACTGACCTGCGGCAGCCCGGACAGTGCCAACTTCAAGGCGATCGCCGACGCGCTCGACATGGATTTCGACTTCGATGTCGATGGCGATTCGGACACGATCGGCGGCGCCATCACGGCCTGGGACATGGCGAATGAGAATGGCCAGCGCTTCGACCTCAAATATGCCAAGGGGCTGCAGCTGTCCGAAGGGAGCCGGACCCGGCTGGTCCTGACCGGCGCCGCCCGTTACCTGACCGCGTCCGACAGCCCCGGCGGCATCGGCGGAATGCATGGTGATCTCTCCGCACTCTCGATCAGCCTGGGCGCGGGCGTGCAGGTGCCGGTGCAGAAGGACTGGTGGCTGACGCCGCGCGTCGGCTACACCGCCACCTCCGCCAGCCGCGGCATCGGCGGAGACAGCGAGATCATGGCGGCGACCCTGTCCAGCAACGTCCGTTTCGGCGGGCTGGGCCGTGGCGAGTTCACCATGGGCAACCTGGTCGGCTATACCCAGACGATCCGCACGGGCATCACCCGGCAGGACAGCAACAATTACGTCAAGACCCAGAATTTCTGGTTCCGCAACGGCCTTGCCTATCAGGTGCCGCTGGGCGGGCGGATGTTCGGGCGCCAGACGTCGCTGCGCACCAGCTATGTCTTCACGCTCGGCACCAAGGACACGATGGCGTTCGAACAGGTTCACGAGGCCGCGATCAGCTTCGGCTTCCGGATGCGGGAAACCGAGCAGCGCACCGGCAGCGACCTTCTGCGGGTCGGGCTCCTCTATACTCATGCCAAGAACGAATATTTCAAGGATGCCGATTACGACTCGCTCACGCTGACGGTCGGCTATCGCTTCTGATCTGCACTTCTGATCGGCTCCCCGATCCAGACAGGAGGGCGCCCGGACCGAGAGGTTCGGGCGCCCTTTGCGTTGCAGGATCAGGCGATCGGTCGGGGCCGGTGGAGTTCGTCGAGTGCGACGAAGGTGAAGAGCCCGCTCGTGAGCGGTACTTCCCGCTCGCCCCGGCCGCGCATCGCGATCACGTCGATCCGGATAGCGACCGAGGTGCGGCCACGCCGCTCCTCGCTGGTGTAGAGCGACACGACATCGCCCAGCAGGATGGGCGAAATGAACTTCATGCCCTCGATCGCCACGGTTGCCACCGGCCCCTGCGCGATCCGGCCCGCCATGATGCCCCCGGCGATATCCATCTGGCTAAGCACCCAGCCACCGAAAATATGGCCATTGCTATTGATGTCGGCCGGTTGCGGCACGACCCGCAACGTCACTTCGCCCCGTGCCTCACTGGTCATGCAGTTCTTCCTTCAGTCGATCGATCACTTCATCATCATGCCCGGTGCCGTGCGACAGGAACACCAGCCCCATCAGTGCCGTGCCCATCATGAAGGTGAACCAGACGCCGGCCGCCGTCGCGATGATCATGTGGATCGGCATCGGCCCGGTCCACAGGCGCAGCAGCAGCAGCGCCAGTCCCACGCACAGCAGCCCGGCCAGCGCCATCCACGCCAGCAGGCGCCGGAACCGCGCCCAGGCGGTCGCCGCGATCTCCGGATCGTCCAGGGCTCTTCTGCGTGTCACGCCTTTTCTTTGGGGCGCGAAAGTGGGATCATCAAGGGCCGGCATCCATGTGCCGGTGAAAAGAGGAGAGCGATCATGACAGTCGCGGCGATATTGCAGGGCAAGGGGGGCGAGGTGATCCACGTCCGATCAACCGACAGCGTGCTTTCCGCCGTCGGACTGCTCGCCGAGCGACGGATCGGCTGTGTGCCCGTGGTGGACGACGGGCGGGTGGTCGGCATATTTTCGGAACGCGATCTGGTCTATCGCTTGGCGGCCGACGGGCCGGGGGCCCTCGACCTGCCCATCGGTGCGGTGATGACCGCGCCGGCGATCACGATTGCCGCGGACACGCCAGTGATCCATGGGTTGTCGCTGATGACCAAGCGCCGCATCCGGCACCTGCCGGTCGTGACCGACGAACGGCTGGTGGGCCTCGTCTCGATCGGCGACCTGGTGAAGCATCGCATCGACCGCATCGAATCGGAGGCCGCGTCCCTGCGCGACTATATCCAGTCAGCCTGAGCGAGCGCGGCGCCGGTCAAGCCGGTGCCTGGGCTGGCGCGGCGCGGCGAATCACGAGGCCGACCAGTTCCATGAGCGTTCCCCGCGCGCACAACAGCAAGGCAGCGAGAAAGGCTACCACGCCCGTGGGCACCAATATGCCCAGCCGCACCGGCGCCGGCAGCACTGGCAGAACATGGTCGATCGCCATGACCATGCCGGCCATCAGCAGGGCGCAGCCTATTCCCGGCGCGACCGCCCGGCCGAGATCGGCGAATCGCAGACCCAGCGGCGCGCCGGCGAGTCGCACGGTAACGAAGGTAAGGACCGGGAAGGCGATCAGCCACGCCCAGGCGAGGCCGATGGCGCCTTGGTGGATGCCCAGGAAAAACGCGGCCGGCATCAGGACCGCGCCGAAGGCGGCGATGCGCGCGGTCGTCCCCGGCCGGCCGAGTGCGTTGCTGACCGGCGCGAACATCACCTGCAACGTCATGAACGGCATGGCCAGCGCCAGGATCGATACATAGGGAGCCATTTCCAGCCACTTTTTCCCGAACAGGGTTTCCACCAGCGGTTCGGCGGTTACGGCCATGCCCAGATAGACAGGGCAGCTGATGAGCATAAGCAGCTTTACCGCCTTGCAGAAGGACCAGGCGACTCGGCTGACATCCTTCTGCATCCGGGCATAGGCGGGGAAGGCGACGTCGTTGAGCGGCGGGATGAACTTGCTGACGAAGATCTGGGTCAGGAACAGCGCTTCGGCATAAAGGCCCAGCGCGTGCGGATCGAGAAAGCGGCCGCCGATGAAGATGTCCGCCTGGCTCTGGAGTATCCAGAACAGCTGAACCCCCAGCAGCGACGCGCCATAGCCGACCATCGCGCCCGACCCGCGAAAGTCGAAGCTGGGAATCGGTCGGAAGCCGGTGACGATCACATAGCCGGCCGCCTTCACCCAAAACCCGGTAATGGGCGCGAAAACCAGCGTCCATACGCCCCAGCCGGACATCGCGCCGACCAAAGCCACCGCAGCCGACGCGATGGCCGCGATCAGATTGACGAGCGCGGGCCGCTTGAAGTCCAGCGCCCGGCCCATGATCGCCTCGGGAACCGAGAGGAATGGCGTTGACAGATAGAGCAGTGCCTGCACCCGCAGCAGATCGGCGACCACAGGCTGGTCATAATAGTCCGCGGCAATGGGCGCGATCGCCAGCTGCGCGAGCGCGAGCCCGCCGTTCAGCAGCAGCATGATGCCGAACGCCTGGCGCAGCTTGTGCGAATCGAGCGATTCGGACTGAACCAGCGCGCTGACCAGGCCGTAGCCATTGAGGAAGGTCGCGAAATTCAGAATCACCTGAGTCATCGCGAAAAGCCCGTAATCAGCGGGCTCCAGCAGGCGAATCACGGCCAGCGTGACCACCCAGCTCACCATCTGGGACAGGATCTGGCTGCCCGAACGCCATAGAATCGCGCTTCTTACGCGCGATCCGAACCCGGCATCGTCGGCATTGGCATCCTGCAGTCCCATATCATGCTGTCCTCGCGCCCATTTTCAGGCGATTTGCGGGGCATAGCCGCCCAACCCCCAAAAATTTCTGAAACAAAATTGCAAAAACCGTTTGACGGGTCGGGGTCATCGCCTTAGAGGGCTGTTCACCGGACGGGGCGCTGCCTACACAGACAGCGCCTGGTACGGTCGCCAACATAGACGGACAGACGTCCCCCGGTAGCGATAGCGGGGAACGATAACTGTCCGCCTCTAATGTTGGAAGGCTCTTTGACATTGTTAGTATGATGAAGGGACATGTGGGCGGCGGCCCCGGGTCCAACGGCTTCTAGGCGTTGGTAACTCGGTTAAATCAGGCCGTTCCTATATGTCTCAATATATATCCACTAGTTT
>JBEVME010000049.1:0-41523 GCA_040508785.1 Sphingobium sp. | reverse complement strand
CGGGCAGCAGCAGGTGCAGACGGTCCCCTTCCTTCATCGGTACGCCCCGATAGTCGATGTCGCGGGTCACGCGACGGGCGACCGAGCTGACCGCATAACGGCGCAGCAGCTCCTCGATCACGTCGGGGATCATGGCGGGATTGGCACGCACCTGCCCCTGCAGTTCCTGGTCGCGCGCGAAATGGAGCGCGTCGAAGCTCATGGCGTTCACCACCGTATCCAGCCCTGCATTGGTGAGCAGGATCATGTAGCGCTGCACTTCCTCGAATGTGGCGGTGCGGCCGCCAAGGTCGGCGGTCAGGATGTGGCTGATGACGTCGCTCTGGGGCTCGGCCATGCGGGCGTGGATCACAGGGTCGATGATCGCGAGCTGCGCATCGAAGATGCGCTCGCGCTCCTGCGGGTCGCCGGTTTCGAGCGCTTCGATGATGAGCTTGCGCAGGGGCGCCATCTGGTCGAGCGGCAGCCCCAGCATCTTCATGAAGACGATCACCGGCAGCGGCTCGGCGATGTCGGTCACGAATTCGCAGCGTCCCTTGGCGATGACCTTGTCGATAAGATCCGTCGTCAGTTCGCGCACCAGCGGCATCATCGCGTTGACGTTCTTGGGCGAGAAGGCCTGCAGCAGGATGCGACGATAATCGGTATGTTCCGGCGGATCGACGCCGATCGGCAGCATGGCGCGGCCGCCCTGGTTGCTGGAGAAGATGTCGTGATTGTGGGTCACGTCGAAGATCGCCTCATGCGACTGGACGACCCAGTGCCCGCCATAGCGCGGCGTGTAGAAGATTTCCGGCGCGGCCTTCGTCAGCGTCAGCAGACCGTCATGCAGATCGCCCTGGAGCAGCGGGTCATGCGCAATGTCGAAGTCGTAGATTTTGGAAGGCGGTATGCCCTCGCGCGCCTGCGGTACGGTCTGGGTATCGAGCATAGGGATCAGCTTCCTGCTGTTACGAGGTCTTCATGGCGCCGGGCGGCGATCGCCGGCGACACGGTGGCGAGGGTGCCGTTGAGGCGGGGGACGGAACTGATGGGATCGAGGTCGGTGTCGGACACGAGCTTGTTGCGCTCTATGCCGATGCGCGAGACTTCGCGGCCGGCCGGCGCATCGTAGAGCGCGGCGCCCCAGCCTTGCGCCAGTACGATCGCTCCCGGTCGGACTGCCGGCGATATGCGCACGACCGCATCGACCGTGCCGACATCGGACTGGATCGAGGCCATGGCGCCATCGACAAGGCCCGCGCGCCGCGCGTCGTCGGGGTGCATCTCCACGCTGGCGGCGGTTTCGTCGGGCGTCGCGGTGCCGGAGGTTTCGGCGAGCCAGCCATTCATCATGCCGTTGCGGCGGCGGGAAATGATGCGCATGGCGCTCTGGCCACCTGCCGCTTGGGCTTCGGCCAATATGTCGTGGAACCGGGCGACGAAGGCTTCGGGCATCAGCGAGACGCCGCCGCCAGTGCTGTCGAGATAGGCGAGGAGATGGCCCATCGTACGCTCGCCAAACTCAAGCCCGTGCTCCGCGGCCCGAATCTCCTCCATCTCGATCTGACCGCCGATCGCCAGCAATGATCGGGACACGGCGTCCGGCGTCGGCTCCAGCTTGCCGCCGAACAGGGTGAGGCCCATCGCGGTCGCCAGATCGCGGAAGAAGGTCCATTCGGGGCGGACACCGGGCGGCGAGTCGATCGCGACCTTCGCTGACTGGATATAGGGGCGGTCGTTCAGCGCATGGATGCCGACATGCAGCTCGCCGCGCTCCAGGAAATGCTGGCCGGGAATGATCCAGTCGGCGGCGCGGTGGCTTTCGCGCTGGAACAGGTCGATCGCGACCAGCAGGTCAAGCGATTCGAGCGCGCTCGCCAGCTTGTCGCCATCCGCCGAGGAGGAAGTGGGGTTGCCGCCATTGAGGATGAGCGCGCGCACCTGGCCTTCGCCCGGCGTGCTGATTTCGTCGGCCAGTTCGGCGATCGTCTGGAAGCCGACCACCGGAGTCAGGCCGCGCACGCGGCTCGGCTGCTTGGAATCGGGCGAAACGGTCGCTTTGTAGATCGCCTGGCTCATTGGCCAATTGGGCATGTAGCGCCCGCCCGGCGTCTCGATCCGGTCGGTGACGACGTTGAGCGCCATCACCAGCCAGTGAGTCACCGATCCGTTGCGGCCAAGCCCCGGCCCGGTCGCGGCATAGGCGAAGCCGCGCGGCGCGGTTGCGAAGCGGCGCGCGGCGTCGGCTATCGCGTCGGCCGGGACGCCACAGATGGCGGACAGGGTGTCCAGATCGACGCTGGCCGCCAGCGCCTTCAGTTCTTCGAGACCACTCACCGCCATCGTCCCGGGCAGGCGTTCCCAGCCATGGGCGAAGGTGACCTGAAGCATGGCGAGCACCAGCGCCCAGTCGGTATCGGGCAGCGGGGCGAGGTGCAGCGTAGCCTTGGCCGCGGTTTCGGTGCGGCGCGGATCGACGACGATAACGTCGGCGCCGGCCTTCACCCGGTCCATCAGGCGCCGCCAGCCATTGGGGACCTTGCCGAGCCAGCAGAATTTGCTGATCGCCGGATTGGTGCCGATTAGGAGCGCGCAGTCGGTCGCGTCGATATCCGGGATCATCGCCAGCCATTCGAGGCCGAACATCGCGCCGACCGCGACATGATAGGCATTGCTGTCGATCGAGAACATGCCGAACTGCTGGCGCGTGCCGATCGCGTTGAGGAAGCCGTTATGGAAGGCGGCCGATCCGAAATTGAAGCCGCCCGGATTGCCGAGATAGCCGGCCACCGCGTCCGGTCCGTCGCGCGCGACGATCGCCTGCAACCGGGCGGCGATGTCGGCCACGGCCTCCTCATAGGTGGCGGGTTCGTAGCGGTCGCCGACGCGCCGCATCGGCTGGGTGATGCGCCAGGGGCTGTGCACGACGTCTCCTGCGCGCTGCGCCTTGATGCAGAAGTCGCGCCAGCTGTGCGGGTTCTCCTTGTCTGGGCGGATCGAGGTGATGCGGTCGTCCTCCACCGTCACCGCCAGGCCGCACAGCTGCTCGCAAATATGGCAATGGGTGTATGTGACACGTTCGACCATATGGCTCTCCACTCCGCTTCGACGAGCGATTGACCTTACGATCGTACAGGATGCCACCCGAGTCCAATATCTTCTTCACAGGCATTATTCGATTTCCGAATGGCTGATGTCGAGAATCCGGTGCTCGCGGCCTTGCATATGACGCAAAGGTGGAGCAAATTGGGCACTCCCGACCGCAGACTGCATTGGCTAGCCGAATGATTGAAATCGATCTGCGCGTTCTTCGGAGCTTCATAGAGATCGCGCGGAGCAAATCCTTCACGCGCGCCGCCGCGCGGCTGAACGTGTCCCAGCCCCGCCTGTCGGTGCGCATGCGCGAATTCGAGGAGAGCGTGGGTTTCGCCCTGTTCAAGCGAGAAGCCCGGACCGTCGAGCTGACCCATGAGGGCGCCAAGCTGTTCGATCCGATAGCGCGCTGCGTCGCGCAGGCGGACAAGACGGCGGCGGCGCTGCGCGACGCCGGCGCGGAGTTCCGGCAGCGGTTGCAGATCGGCGCGTCGCCGCTTTTCTCGGTCGAGCGCTGGGCGATCATGGAGCGGTTCGCCAGCGCTTATCCCGATGCGCGACCGCGCGTCGTCATCAGCCCTTCATCCGAAATCCTGGCCGCGCTGCGCGACGGGACGCTCGACATCGGCTTCGCCGCTGGCGCGCCCGACGCGGAATTCGAGCGCCGGACATTGTGGCGGTCGCCCTATGGGCTGATCCTGCCGGCGGACAATGCATTGGTCGGCGAGACGCTGATCGAGCCGGAAATGCTGGCCGGCATGACGATCGAAACCTTCCCGCGCGAGGCGATTCCCGAACTCCACGCCAGCGTCAGCGCGCTGCTCGAACCGTTCGGCGCGCAGCTGGCGGACATGATCGAAGGGTGCAGCGAAGCGATCGCCCACCGGGTGCTGCGGGGCGACGGCATCGTGCTGGCCCCGCAATGGTGGCGCTCACCCGCCAGCGCGCCGTCCGGCATCGTGCACCGGCCGGTCAGGGGGATAGCGGAGATGCTGGATTTCGACATCGTGCGGTCGCCCCGCGCCACATCTCCGGGCGCCAAGCGGCTGTGGGCCATGGTTGCGACGGCGGACGGGGCGGTCCCCCTGGATTGACGCGGCGGCCGGCCGCGCCTATCACATGCACTCTGCATGTTGAGCGCGAAGGGCATTGCGAGGGGGCCTGGCATGAAATTTGGTCTGAACCTGTTCCGCCTGGCCCTGGCCGCTGGCTGGGTGCTCCTGTTCATCGTCTCGGCCATGGCTGTTTCGGCGCTCGGCGCCGACGCCGCGGGCGATTTCTTCTTCGGCGACATGGCCCATCCGTGGCGCGCGCAATTCAATATCGATTTCGCCCTGCATCTATTGCTGGTCGCCGTCTGGATGACATGGCGCGACCGCTTGTGGTTCCGCGGCCTGTTCTTCGGGATATGCGCCATCCTGTTCGGCGCCGTCTTCACCTTCGCCTTCCTGATCGTCGAGAGTTTCCGGCTCGGGGGCGACGTGCGCGCGGTGCTGCTGGGCGCGCGCACCTGAAGGATCATCGCCTATCGGGATGGCGCAAACTATGCGCTGGACGATTGGCAGCGGCACGTCGATCGGGCAATAGGGTCGGATGCTCCAGCGTACCGGTTCGACAGCACTCAAGCGCGGCGCCCGCATTGCCGGCCTGATCGAGCAGGACATAGCGCAGCAGGGTCTGCCTGCCGGCCATTATCTGGGAACCGAGGACGATCTGTCGTCCGAACATGGCGTGTCCCGCTGGGTCGTGCGAGAAGCGATCGCCATCGCCGAAATGGACGGGCTGGTCGAGAGCCGACGCGGGAACAGCGGCGGCCTTTATGTCAGCGCCCCCGGCGCAGATCTGCGGGTGGCGACGCTGCGCAATTTCATGACATTGGCCGGGGCGACGGCGGAGGAGGTCAACGACCTGCGCGCCGTGCTGGAGGAACATGCCCTGCTGAGCGCGATGCGCCGGCTGACCATGGCCGACGTCGACCAGCTGCGCAATTTCCAGACCCTGCCAAAAGGCGCGGCGCCCGAACAGCGCGCGCTCAACACCCACGCGATCCTGGACCTCATCCTGGCGTTGCCGGGCAATCCGGCGATCACGCTGTTCTGCCTCGCCCTCGCCCAGGTGAATATCGACCGGGCGCTATGGTATGGCGCCACCACCGACGCTATCCAGCAGTTGAGCGAACAGACCTGGACATTGCGCTTGCGGCAGGTGGAGGCGCTGATCGCGTTCGACACCGAGACCGTCCTTGCGTGCCAGCGCGAGATCGCAGATGCGGGCATCGCCTTGCATCGTGGCTTTGACGATCCGCCCAACGACGTGTCGGAAGCGGTGGAGCGCGCGTCGCTGCTGAGCCGCAACTATCTGTTCGCGCACGGCGTACGCGTCGCCAAGAAGCCCGAGGCGGTCGCCCGCTTCATCGCCCAGCGGATCGTCGGGCTGGACGAGGGCAGCGCCTTGGGATCGGAAGCGACGCTGCTCGCACGGCTTGGCGTCAGCCGCAACGTGTTGCGCGAAAGCATCCGCCTGCTCGAACAATATGGCATCGTGCGGGTCCAGGTGGGCAAGGAAGGGGGCCTGCGCGTCATCAAGGGGACGCCGCTCAACGTCGTGCGCGCGACCAGCCTGTTCTTGGCCGAGGACTATGCCCGCGACCCGGCCTCATTCCACAGCGTGACCCGCGACCTGCAGCTTTACGCCGCCGATCTGGCCGCGCGCCGCGCCGCGCGGGGCGATCCGGCAATATCCGCGACGATCGATGCGTTCGAAGCGCAGATCGACCCGCCCCTGGCGTCGGTGCGCGATTTCGTCTTCGGCCATTATCATTTCCTGGCCGAGGCGAGCGGCAGCCGCGCGCTGCAATGCCTGATGGAATCGCTGGTGTTCCAGGTCGATTTCCGTGCGGCCCCCGAGGATGTGCCGGAGGCGGCCGACCTGCGCGCGCAACAGCGCCAGCTCGTCGCCGCCATTCGTGAGGGCGACGCGGCCCTGGCGCGCCGGCTGACGATGCTGCTGCGCCGGAGCGGCTGGAAATTCGGCCCGATCCCTCGCCCTACGGCGCAGCTGCTCGAACGATAGGGATCAGCTCGCCCGTCCCGACAGCGCAGACGCCCGGGACAGGGACGTCTCGTTGGCAGGAGCAGCCGCGCGCGCTTCCACCAGGTCGAGGCAGACATCCTCGGGCAGGGTCAGCATCGCGATCAGCGTCCGGGCCATGCTTTCTGGCTCGACGCTGTGGCCGGTAAAGGCCGCGTGACCGGTGCGCTTGATCGTGTCGAAGAAGCGCGGGACGACTTCCGGGTCCCATTGCGCGCCACCCGTGCTGCCCGCGACCGATCCCGCGCGCAGGACGGACAAGCGAATGCCGTCCTCGCGCAGTTCGTCGCGCAGGCCCTGGGTCAGTATCTCGAGCGCCGCCTTGGTCGCTGCATAGACGGTGAGGAAGGGGAAGGGCATCCGCACGGATTCGGAACTGATGTTGACGATCTGGCCCCGCGTTTCGCGCAGGTGAGGGATCGCCGCGCGGATGGTCCAGAGCGGGCCGAGCAGGTTGACCCCGACATGGTTCTCGATCTGCTGGTCACGCGCTTCCTCCAACAGGAAGGGATGGAAGATCGCGGCGTTGTTCACCAATATGTCGAGCCGCCCGAAGCGCGCGATCGTGCCGTCGATGCCGCGCGCGACGGCGGCCGCGTCGCTGACGTCGCAATCGAAGGCGATTACCGCGTCGCCATGTTTTTCTACGAGCGCATCGGCGTCGGCGGATGCGCGCGCGAAGATCGCGACCTTCGCGCCCGCTTCGACCAGCGAATCGACGAAGCGGCGGCCCATCCCCTTCGAGCCACCGGTGACGATGGCGACCTTCCCCTCCAGCATATGTCTTCTTTCCCTCAGGGCTTGCGGATCATTCCGCCATCGACGCAAATCGTCTGGCCGGTGATGAAGGCGGCGGCATCGGAAAGCAAGAAGAGGACCGCATCGGCCTGTTCGTCGGTCGTGCCCAGCCGCCCGAGTGGCATCTGGCCGACGATGCCGCTGATGACCTTTTCATCGACCTGGCGCATCGCATCGGTCAGCGTCGGCCCCGGCGCGACGCCGTTGACGCGGATGCCCTTGGGGCCGAGTTCGGCGGCCAGGCTCATGGTGAGGCCGTTGGTGCCGAGCTTCGAGATCCCGTAATAGGCGCCGACGCTGCCGGACAGATAGGCGGCGGTGGACGACTGATTGACGATCGAACCGCCGCCGCGCGCGATGATGAGCGGCGCGATCGCGCGGGTCACGAACAGCGCGCCGTGCAGGTTCACCGCCATGAACTTCATATAATAGTCGATGTCGACCGACAGCAGCGGCTCATATTTCATGCCGGCGAAGATTGCCGCATTGTTGATGAGATAGTCGACGCCGCCGAACGCCGCCTGGGCGGCATCGGCCAGCGCCGCGCAGGATGCGGGGTCGGACACGTCGGTCTTCACGAAGATCGCCGCGTCGCCGATCTCGGCCGCGACGCGCTTGCCCTGTTCCTCGTTCAGTTCGGCGATGACGACCTTGGCGCCTTCGGCCGCGAGGCGCTTGGCATAGGTTTCGCCGATGCCCTGGCCGGCGCCGGTGACAACCGCGACCTTGTTTTCGAAACGCATAATCTCTCTCCACAAGAACGGCGCCGCTGGACGCGGCGCCGCATATTATCGTTGGAATATGGTCGGGTTACCAGGCGATGTGCATGTTCTTGGTCGCGTGCAGGCCCGGATAGACGATGCGGTCGGCATCGCTCACCAGGCTGAACATCGGCACGCGTTTCAGCCACAGATCCAGCGCAATCCGCAATTCCTGACGGGCGAGATGCGCGCCGAGGCAAATATGCGGGCCGCTGGCCAGCGTCAGGTGCCGGTTCCCCTTGCGCGCCGGATCGAAATGGCGCGGATTTTCGAACGTCTCGGGATCGAAATTGCCGGTCGCGCTCAGGCACTGGACCCAATCGCCCGCCTTCATCTTGACGTCGTGCATCGTCAGGTCCTTGCGCAGCTGGCGCATCGAATAGACGAGTGGCTGGGTGCGAAGGAACTCTTCCACCGCGCTGGAAATCAGCTCGGGATGATCGCGCAGCTGCTGCTGCAGGTCATGATCCAGGGCCAGACGACGGAACATCTTGCCCAGCGTGGAAGCGACCGTGTCGAGACCACCCAGCCAGAGCAGGAAGACGGTGCCCATCTTCTCCTCTTCGTTGATCGGGCGACCGTCGATCTCGCCATGCATGATCTTGGAGATGAGATCGTCCTGCGGATTGGCTTCGCGATCGGCCATGATCTCGCGCAGATAGGCCAGCACTTCCGTGAGCGCGCCGCGCATGATGTCGAAATTGCGGCTGTGCAGGATCTTGTCTTCCCAGCCGAGGAACTCGTCGAGCTTCTCGTGCGGGAAACCCATCAGCGTCAGGAACACCTTGACCGGGAAAACGCGCGCGAAATCATAGGAGAAATCGCCGCCGCCATTCTCGACAAATTCATCGATCATGCTGTTGCACAGGTCGTGAATATAGTCGTTCAACTGCCCCACCGCCTTCGGCGTGAAATAGGGATTGAGGAAGCGGCGATACATCATGTGCTGCTTGTCGTCATAGGACAGGGGCAGGTTGCGGAACGTTTCGCCGATCAACCGCTGGAAATCGGAAGATCCGCCGCTGATGAAATTCTCGGTATCCTGGTATACCTTGGCGCAATCCTTGTAGCTGGTGACGACCCACATGCCGGTCGTGATCCAGGTCTGCGGGAAGGGCGACCACATGACCGGCGGCATGTCCGGTTCGCGCAGCCGCTCGGCGGGCAGATAGGGATCGTCGAGGTCGTTGGTCGCCAGCCCCTGGAACGCGCGCAGGTCGCGCACCAGATGCTTGGGCACATGATCGGGGACCTTGACGTCCAGCACCACGGGCTCCGCCGGGGGTGGGGTCATCAGGATTTCCATCACTTCGGCCATCATCATTCTCCTTCGTTAAGGGCCGCCTCAGCCGCCCTTGAAGCTGATCGTCTTGATGTTGGTGAATTCGTTCAGGCCGTCCACGCCATATTCGCGGCCATAGCCCGACCGCTTGATGCCGCCGAACGGCGCGTGGCTGGACATGCGCCCGCCGCCGCCGTTGATGGACACGCCGCCGGTGCGCAGCTGCAAAGCGATCTCGTAGGCGCGACCGACATCGGCGGAAAAGACCGAGCCCGACAGGCCGAATTCGCTGTCATTGGCGATCGCGATCGCTTCGTCGTCGGTGTCGTAGCCGATGACGACGCCGATCGGGCCGAATACTTCCTCCTGCGCGATGCGATGGCTGTTCTCGACATTGTCGAAGAAGGTCGGCTCGTGGAAGAAGCCCTTGTCGAGACCGGCCGGACGCTTGCCGCCCGATACCAGCGTGGCGCCCTGGCCGAGCGCGATCTGGACATAATCCTCGGTCCGCTTGCGCGCGACTTCGCGGATCAGCGGACCCATGGTGACGCTGGCGTCGGCCGGATCGCCGATCTTCACATGCTCCAGCATCGCCTTGACCGTAGCGACATATTCGGCGCGGATCGAATTGTGGACGACATGACGGGTGAGCAGCGCGCAGCCCTGGCCGCTATGGGTGGTGAAGCCGCCGATGCCGCTTTGCGCCGCGCCGACGATATTGGCGTCCGGCCGCACGATCATCGCGGACTTTCCGCCAAGTTCCATCAGCATCCGCTTGAGCGTCGGGGCGCCCTGCGCCTGGATCGACGCGCCGACCTTGTCGGAGCCGGTGAAGCTGACCAGGTCGACCCGCACGTCGGTGGTGAGCGCGGTGCCGACCTCGATCCCGCCGGTCACGATGTTCAGCACGCCCTTGGGCAGGCCGACTTCCTCGGCGATCTCGCCCAGGATCAGCGCCTCGAACGGCGTGTAGGGCGAAGGCTTGAGGATCACGGTGCAGCCGACGACCATGGCCGGCACGATCTTGCCCACATTGAGGAAGAAGGGAAAATTATACGGCGTGATGCACGACACGACGCCGGCCGGATCGCGCACCATCACGCCCGCGCCCAGCGTCAGCGTGCCCTGTGCGTTGGGAGTGGTCTCGACCGCCAGCGGGGTGATGGCCGGACGGCTCGAAATCTCGATCATATGGCGCGCGTGCTGCATCGGGATGCCATATTGCAGGAACTTGGCGAGCATCTGGGTCGATCCCGCCTCGGCCACGATCAGCTTGATGATCTCGGGCGCGCGGCGCTCGATCGCGTCGAGAAACTCGGTCATCTTCGCCTGGCGCTCGCGCTGCGACAGGCGCGGCCACGGCCCCTTGTCGAACGCCTCGCGCGCGGCGGCGAGGGCGGCCTCTACATGGGCTGCGGTGCCGACGGGGGCTTCGCCGATGCTCTGCTCGGTCGCCGGGTTGATCACCGCTTCCAGCTGGTCGGTGCTCATGAACTCGCCGTTGATGTAGAGCGCCTTGCTGTTCTTCAGGATCGTCATTGTCTCTCTCCGCGCGGCAGTTCTTCCGCATTTGTCAGGGTCAGGGTCAGCAATATCCGGGCGCCGGACGTCAATCTTCCGGCGCTATGGTCACATGTATACCGTCCAGATCGGGCGCGACATAGACCTGACAGGAAAGGCGCGACGTAGCGACGCGATGGTCGGAACTGTCAAGCAGGTCGCTTTCGTCGGGGCCGGCGATGCCGACCTTGTCGATCCAGGCTTCGTCGACGATGATGTGGCAGGTCGCGCAGCTGCAGCAGCCGCCGCACAAGGCGAGCATCTCGTCGACGCCCGCATCGCGGATCACTTCCATCAGGGACAGGCCGTCCTCTGCCGGCAAGACACGTTCGGACCCGTCACGCAGGGTAACCGATATGGCCGTCATCGACACGCTCTCCATCCAGGCAGGCACAGGCCGACTCGTGAAACCGGTCAGCGATACGGATGACGCATAATGTAACATTCAGCCGAACAAAAGCCGAAAGTTGTAACAGCGCCCGTTTTAGCGCCCGTTCATCCCGATGTCAGGCCGCCGCGCCCCACAGTCGCGCATAGGTCGACATTGCCGCCCCGTCGGCGCCGCCCCATTCGGCCTGCAACGCGCGCAGGCGATAGGTGAAGAAATGGAGATGATATTCGCAGGTCACGCCCATGCCGCCGCTGAACTGGTGCAGGTCGAAGGCGAGCTTGCCGACATGGTCCTGCGCATAGGTGGCGGCGATATCCGCCGCGCCCGCGTCGCCGCTCCAGGCTGCGTACAGCGCCAGGAAGCGCATCGCCCGCGCGATCTGGTGGCACTGGGCGAGCCGATGCTGCACCGCCTGATAGCTGCCGATCGCCCGGCCGAAGGCGAAGCGCTGCTTCACATGATCGACCGCGACGTCCACCGCCGCCTGCGCGGCGCCCGCCATCTCGCACGCGATGGCGACCCGCGCCCATTGCGTCAGGCGCGCGGCGTCGCCCACATCTCGCGCCGCAGCCCAGTCGGGTTCGGCAGCCAAGCGACCATAGGGGTAGGCATAGATGGAATCGACAGGCGCGACCTCGACGCCGGCTAGATCGATCAGCAGCGCGCGCCCGTCCCGCGCCGCCAAAGCATGGCCCGCGACCGGCAGCAGCCTTTGCCCCTTGCTCCAGTCGGTCGAGAGGATTGCGACGGGGCCATCAGGCACCTCGCCCAGCAGCGGCGGCGCGACGAGGGCGGATGCGCCGACGCTCGTCACCACCGGCAGGCGCGATATTTCGATCGCGACCAGCGCCGCTTCCAGCATCCCCATGTCGAGACCGGCGCGCAGGAAGCCGCCGTCCGTCAATGCCGCCTGCAGGTCTGCGTCGAAATAGGCATAGTCGCGCTCATGCCCCGCCGGCATCGTGCGCCAGCGCTCCCCCAGCGCTTCCACCGCATCCACCAGCAGCCGCTGCTCGTCCGTCAGTTCCATGTCCATGGCGATCAGTTCCCGCGCGGCAGATCGAGCGCGCCGCGCGCGATCAGGTTGAGTTGCAGTTCGTAGGTGCCCGCCGCGATCGTCGCGGCGATGTTGCCACGATGGAATTCGCGCAGGATCGGATCGCCCGTGGTCAGGCAGTCGGGCAGATATTCCACAAGGAAATTGGTGAGGTCGGTGCAGGCGTCCGACGCGGTGATCCGGCTGATGTTCGCGTCGACGCTCGGCCCGGCGCCCTTGGCCCGCTGGTCGACGACGACATAGGTAAGCAGCCGCGCCGCCTCGAACTTGGCGACGATGCGGCCGACCCGCGCCTTGATGACCGGGTCATCGCCCCGGCCTTCGCGTTCCAACTGGGCGATCGCCTTGTCAAGCAGCTTGCGGCCGACATGATAGCGCGGGATGCCGACCCGCTCGAAGCTGAGCGCATAGGTGATGATGTCCCACGCCTTGCCTTCCTCGCCGACGCGGGCGGTGGCGGGCACTTCCACGTCGGTGAAGAAAACTTCGTTGAGATGGCCCTCGCCAACCAGGCCGGGAAAGGGCTTCACCTCGATGCCGGGCGAATCCATCGGCACCAGGAAGATCGAGATATCCTTGCGTCCCTGCCCCGTGCGCGCGAGCAGGAAGCAGAAATCGGCCTTTCGCGAATAGCTGGTCCAGATCTTCTGCCCGTTGACGATATAGACGTCGCCCTGAGGCTCGGCGCGGGTCTGGAGCGCGGCGAGATCAGTGCCGGCGCCCGGTTCCGAATAGCCCTGGCACCAGATCACCTCGCCCCGCGCGATGCGGCCCAGATGCTCGGCCTGCTGCGCGGGCGTGCCATGCTTCATCAGCGTCGGGCCGAGCCAGTTGACGTTCATATATTGCGGCCCGCGCGGTTCGCCGCGCCACTTCATCTCCTCGGCCAGGATGAACTGTTCCCACGGGTCCGCGCTTTCGCCGCCCCATTCGGCCGGCCAGTGCCGCACCAGCAGGCCGCGTTCGGCCAGCTTCGGGCAGAAGTCCCGGCTGAAATCGATCTGCGCGGCGGAGCCATAGCCCTGCGGCGCGTAATGGCTGTCCCAATCGTCGGGCAGCAGTTCGTCCAGCGCGGTCTTCACGCGCGAGCGATAGGCCTGCTGCGCGTCGGTCCAGGCGAAATCCATGGGCATCCTCTCCGGCGCCGATTCTGTCGCGGCGCATCGCCAACAGACATTGACAGGGTTTCCATGTCAAGCGCACAAGCTATCCACATACGAATAGGGAGATGGACGCATGTTTTCGCTCAAGGGCAAGACCGTGGTGGTGACCGGCGGCGGACGCGGCATCGGGCGCGGCATCGCGCGGGCCATGGCACAGGCGGGCGCGGACCTGGTCATCACCGGCCGCAGTCCCGGCCCGCTGGACGAAACGGCGGCCGAATTGCGCGGGCTGGGGGCCGAGGTGGCGGTGGTGCCCGCCGATATCATGAGCTTCGCGGGCATCGCGCAGGTGGTGGACGCCGCGCGGGCAATCGGCGGGCGCGATTATATCGACTGCTGGGTCAACAACGCCGGCAGCGCGTCGCCCGGCGACGTCGGGCCGCTCATGACCATGGACGAGCGGCAATGGGACGCGGTGGTCGACCTTAACCTCAAATGGACCTTCTTCGCCGCGCAGGCGGCGGCGCGGGTCATGACGAGGGGTGGATCGATCCTCAACATCTCGTCTCGCTCGGGATCGCAGCCCTGCCCGATGACCGGCAATTACGGCGCGGCGAAAGCGGGCGTCGAGAATCTCACGGCGACCATGGCGGTCGAATGGGGGCATCTGGGCATCCGCGTCAACGCCATCGCGCCGGGCGTGGTGCTGACCGAAAGCTCCTCCTCCATGTCGTCGGAAAGCCGCCGCAAGCGCCAGATCGAGACGGTGCCGCTGCGGCGCCTGGGCGAGGTGGACGATGTCGGGCCGCTAGCGGTCTATTTCGCCGCCGACGAATCGTCCTGGACCAGCGGCACGGTGGTGCAGGTGACGGGCGGCAGCCGGATTCCGGTCGGCGTCCTGACCTATCTGCACCATGTCAACCGCGACGCCGAGGCGCGCGAGGCGGCGGCCGGATGAGCGATGCGCCCGCCCCGGTCCGGCGCCGCGCGTCCGAGCGGATCGCCGAGACGCTGCGGCGGGAGATCATCGCCGGGCGTCCGGTCGATCGCACGCCCGCGCTGATGGCGCGCTTTGGCGTGTCGCGCCCGACCTTGCGCGAGGCGTTCAGGGTGCTGGAGAGCGAACGGCTGATCGAGGTGCGGCATGGGTCGCGCAACGGCGTGCGCCCCTTGCGCCCCGCCCCGGACAGCGCGGCGCGCGTGACCGGCCAGGCGTTGCAGGCGGGCGGCGCGACGATCGAGCAGCTTTACGAGGCGCGCGAGGCGTTCGAGCCCTTCGCCGCCGCGCTGCTCGCCAAACGGCGCGACGGGCGCGACATCGCCGCACTGCGTGCAGCTCATGCCGAACTCGCTGCGATGGTCGAGGCGCACGCCTGGGCCGATCTGGGCGCAGGCATGGCACGCTTTCACCATCGGCTGGTCGCACTGACGGGCAACCAGATGCTGGCCCTCACCGCCGCGACGATCGCGACCCTGCTGGAAACCCATCAGCGCAATCGCAACCGGACGGCAACGCCCGACGCATCGGACGCCGCGCAGCTGGAATTTCGCAGCCGTGGCGTGCGATCGATCGCGCGGCTGACGCGCCTGATCGAGGCGGGCAACGCAGCCGGGGCGGAAGCGCACTGGCGCGAGCATCTGGTCAATTCCGCCCGGTTCTGGCTGGACGGGCAGGATCGCTACGCCATTCTCGACATCGTCGGCGCGCCTGCCTAATCCTGTGCGAAACGCCAGGAGAGACGCATGTTCGAAACGATCCGCTATGCCGTGGCAGACGGTATTGCCACCATCACGCTTAACCGCCCGGATCGGCTGAACGCTTTCAACGCAACGATGGCGCAGGAGCTGATCGCCGCCTTCGACAGGAGCGATGCCGACGATGCGGTGCGCGCGGTGATCGTCACTGGCGAGGGGCGCGGCTTCTGCGCTGGCGCGGACCTGGAGGCGGGGGCGGACACCTTCAACTATGAAGCGCGCGACGGCAGCGGCCCGGTCGGCGCGGACGGCACGATCGACTGGGCGCATCCCGACGTACGCGACACCGGCGGCAAGGTGACGCTGCGCATCTTCGAGAGCCTGAAGCCCGTGATCGCCGCGATCAACGGCCCGGCGGTCGGCATCGGCATCACCATGACGCTGGCGATGGATATGCGCCTGATCGCCGACAGCGCGAAGATCGGCTTCGTCTTCGCCCGGCGCGGCATCGTGCCCGAAGCGGCTTCCAGCTTCTTCCTGCCGCGCATCGTCGGCATCCAGACCGCACTCGAATGGTGCATGACCGGCAGGGTCATGCCGGCGCAAGAGGCCTATGATGGCGGCCTAGCGCGGTCGATCCATGGCGTGGACGATCTGCTGCCAGCCGCGATCGCGCTCGCCCGCGAGATCGCAGACAATACGGCCGCCGTCTCCGTTGCGTTGACGCGGCAGATGTTGTGGCGCGGCACGGGGCTTTCGCACCCAATGGAGGCGCACCGCATCGACAGCCGGGGTGTTTATGCGCGCGGGCGCAGTGCCGATGCGGCAGAGGGCGTGACCAGCTTCCTCGAAAAGCGCCCTGCCGTCTATGTCGACAGGGTCAGCGCGGACATGCCCGCCTTCTTTCCGTGGTGGCACAACCCCGACTGGTCCTGATCCAACCGGGCACGGCAGCGCCGTCCACGCAGGCCGCATTGGACCAAACAGTCAAAAAAAGGAGCGTCCTCCCATATGGGAGGTTCGGGGGCTGGCCAGTGCCCTATGTGTGCCGGCGAGATCCAACGATAAACGGAGAGACGCGCGGACATGACCATAGCGACCGGACAACTGGATGCTAACCGCCTGACCCATTTGCAGCGACTGGAAGCCGAGAGCATCCACATCATGCGCGAAGTGGTGGCGGAGGCCGAGCGTCCCGTGATGCTCTATTCGGTGGGCAAGGATTCCGCCGTGATGCTCCATCTGGCGAAGAAGGCCTTCTTCCCTTCGCCGCCGCCCTTCCCGCTGCTCCATGTCGATACGACCTGGAAGTTCAAGGCGATGTACGACCTGCGCGACAAGGCCGCGAGGGATGCGGGCATGGAGCTGCTCGTCTATCATAATCCCGAAGCCGAGGAGAAGGGGATCAACCCGTTCGATCACGGTCCGCTCCATACCGACATGTGGAAGACCGAGGGGCTCAAGCAGGCGCTCGACCATTATGGCTTCGACGCGGCCTTTGGCGGCGCCCGCCGCGACGAGGAGAAGAGCCGCGCCAAGGAGCGCATCTTCTCGTTCCGCACCGCATCGCACCGTTGGGACCCCAAGGCGCAGCGGCCAGAGCTGTGGCACCTCTACAATGCGCGCAAGGCCAAGGGCGAATCGATGCGCGTCTTCCCGATCTCCAACTGGACCGAGCTGGATATCTGGCAGTATCTGCACCTGGAAAATATCGACATCGTGCCGCTCTATTTCTCGGCCCCGCGCCCGACCTATATCCAGGACGGGCAGCTGTTCATGGTCGACGATATCGAGCGTCTGGAGCGGGTGCTGGGCAAGGACCGGATGCCGGAGATCAAGGAACGCTCCGTGCGGTTCCGGACGCTTGGCTGCTGGCCGCTGACGGGCGCGGTCGAGAGCGAGGCGGCGACGCTGCCGCAGGTCATCCAGGAAATGCTGCTGACCACCACCAGCGAGCGTCAGGGCCGCGTCATCGACAAGGATGGCGGCGATGCGAGCATGGAGAAAAAGAAGCAGGAGGGGTATTTCTGATGAGCGACACCGCAGTCAGCACGGCAGTCGGCACGGCCGATCCCATCTACAAGACCGACGACCTCATCGCCGAGGATATCGACAGATATCTGGAGGTTCACCAGCACAAGACGATGCTGCGCTTCATCACCTGCGGGTCGGTGGATGACGGCAAGTCGACGCTGATCGGCCGCCTTCTCTACGATTCGAAAATGATCTTCGAGGATCAGCTCGAAGCGCTCCAGGCCGACAGCAAGCGCGTTGGCACGCAGGGGCAGGAGATCGATTTCGCGCTTCTGGTCGACGGCCTGGCCGCAGAGCGCGAGCAGGGCATCACGATCGACGTCGCCTATCGCTTCTTCGCGACGGAAAAGCGCAAGTTCATCGTCGCCGACACGCCCGGCCACGAACAATATACCCGCAACATGGTGACCGGCGCGTCCACCGCGGACCTTGCCTGCATCCTCATCGACGCGCGCAAGGGCGTGCTCGTCCAGACCCGCCGGCACAGCTATCTGGCGCACCTCATCGGCATCAAGAACATCGTGCTGACGGTGAACAAGATGGATCTGGTCGATTATGACCAGGCGGTCTACGACGCGATCGTCAAGGACTATACCGAGTTCGCCAACTCGATCGGCATCAAGGTCTTCACCGCCATCCCGATTTCGGGCTTCAAGGGCGACAACATCACCGCCCCCAGCGCGAACACGCCCTGGTACAGGGGGCCCTCGCTGATGGAGCATCTGGAGAGCGTCGAGGTGGACAGCACCACCGACGCCGCCAAGCCGTTCCGCCTGCCAGTGCAGTGGGTCAACCGTCCCAATCTCGACTTCCGGGGCTTTTCCGGGATGATCGCCACCGGCACGGTGCGGCCGGGGGACCGGATCCGCGTGCTGCCGTCGGGCAAGAACAGCAAGGTCAGCCGCATCGTCACGCTCGACGGGGATCTGGAGCAGGCGGTGGCCGGGCAGTCGGTTACGCTGACGTTCGAGGACGAGATCGACTGTTCGCGCGGCGACGTCATCTCGATCGCCGACGAGCCGGTGCTGGCCGCCGATCAGTTCGAAACGACGATCGTGTGGATGGACGAGCAGGAATTGCTGCCCGGACGCCCTTATTGGATGAAGATCGGCACGCAGACCGTCAGTGCCACCGTCACGGCGCCCAAATATCAGGTCAACGTCAACACGATGGAGCATCTGGCGGCCAAGACGCTGGACCTCAACGCCATCGGCGTCGCCAACATCTCGACCGACCGGCCGATCCCGTTCGAGGCCTATACCCAGAATCGCGATCTCGGCGGCTTCATCCTGATCGACAAGATGAGCAACGCCACGGTGGCGGCGGGCATGATCCACTTCTCGCTGCGCCGCGCCGACAATGTCCATTGGCAGGCGACCGACGTGACGCGCGGCCATCATGCGGCGGCCAAGAACCAGAAGCCGGCGGTGCTGTGGCTGACCGGCCTGTCGGGTGCCGGCAAGTCGACCATCGCGAACATCGTCGAGCAGA
This sequence comes from Sphingobium sp., assembly GCA_040508785.1. Lineage (GTDB taxonomy): Bacteria > Pseudomonadota > Alphaproteobacteria > Sphingomonadales > Sphingomonadaceae > Sphingobium. The sequence continues at coordinate 23,186 of JBEVME010000049.1, read as the reverse complement.
AGCTGGCGCGGATGAACCGCCACACATTCCTGCTGGACGGGGACAATGTGCGCCACGGCCTGAACAAGGACCTGGGCTTTACCGATGCCGACCGGGTCGAGAATATCCGCCGCGTGGGCGAAGTCGCCAAGCTGATGACCGATGCCGGCCTCATCGTCATCACCGCCTTCATCTCTCCCTTCCGGGCGGAGCGGGACATGGTGCGATCAATGATCCAGCCGGGCGAGTTCTTCGAAATCCACATCGATACGTCGATCGAGGAGGCCGAGAAGCGCGACGTCAAGGGCCTCTACAAGAAGGCGAGGGCCGGACAGCTCAAGAACTTCACCGGCATAGACAGCCCCTATGAACCCCCCGAAGACCCGGAAATCAGGATCGACACCACGACCCTGACAGCCGAGGAAGCGGCCGAGGAAATCGTCCGGAGGCTGATTCCTTGAGCGGTATGACCGACGCGGAACTGGCGACCCACCTGGCCGACCAGGCCGGCAAGATCCTCATCCAGGTCAGGGATTCCGGCCTGTTCGGCGGCAAGTCGCTCGGCAAGGCCGGGGACCAGACCGCCAACCAGTTCCTGTGCCACGCGCTGCGCGAGCAGCGGCCGGACGACGGGCTGCTGTCGGAGGAGGAAAAGGACAATGCCGAGCGGCTCGCCAAGAGCCGCGTGTGGATCATCGATCCGGTCGACGGCACCCGCGAATATGGCGAGGAGCGGACCGACTGGGCCGTCCATGTCGCGCTCGCCATCGACGGCGTGCCGACGATCGGCGCGGTGGCGCTGCCCGGCCTCGACCTGGTGCTGCGCACGGACCGGCCGGCCGCTGTGCCGCCGCCGCCTGAAAAGCTGCGCCTGGTCGTCAGCCGGACCCGCCCCGCCGCCGAAGCGGTCGCGCTGGCCGAACGGCTGGGTGCCGAGCTCGTCCCCATGGGATCGGCAGGGGCGAAAGCCATGGCCATCGTGCGCGGCGAGGCGGACATCTACCTGCATACCGGCGGTCAATATGAATGGGACAGCTGCGCCCCGGCCGCTGTCGCGCTGGCCTATGGCCTCCATGCCAGCCGGGTCGACGGATCGCCGCTGATCTACAACCAGGCCGACGTCTATATGCCGGACTTGCTGATCTGCCGGCCGGAGCACGCTGCGCTGGTGCTGGACGCGCTGTAATATGGGGACGGACGGGGCGCGCGCCCCGTCCCGCCTTTCGTGCCTCAGCCAGCCAGCGACAGTTTGACGCCCACGCCGGTGATGCTGGCAGCAGCGTCGGACAGCAGGAACGCGATGACGCCGGCCGCCGACGAGGGCTTGACCCAGCCGGACGTGTCGGCATCCGGCATGTCGGCGCGGTTGGTCGGCGTATCGATGATCGTGGGCAGGACGGCGTTGACGCGGATGCCCTTGCCCTTCAGCTCGTCGGCCAGGCTTTCGGTGAAGGCGGCGACGCCAGCCTTGGACGCGGTATAGGATGCCATGCCCGCGCCTGGTGCCGCGACCGCCGCCGCGCCGACATTCACGATCGCACTGCCTGCCTTCAGATAGGGAAGCACCGCCCGGCTGGACGCCACTGCCGTGCGGACGTTCATGCGGTACATCCGGTCGAAGCTGTCGAGCGAGCCGCCGTCGACCAGTTCCCATACGAAGCCGCCCGCGACGTTGACCAGCCCGTCAATGCCGCCCAGCGCTTCGCTCGCCTTGGCATAGGCCGCCGTCACCGCCGCCTCGTCCGCCAGATCGACGCCGCCGATCACCGGCACGTCGTCAAGCGTCCCGCTGGCGAAATCGACGACCGCGACCTTATGGCCTTGCGCGGTCAGCGTCGCGACCACGGCGCGCCCCAAAATGCCCAGTCCCCCGGCGACGATAATATGCATGACTTCTCCTCCGCGATGGCTCTCAACAGCTGGGTGCGATAGCAGCTTTCGTCCCGTCGACAAGCAGCCAGCCTCTGTGCGGGACATGCGCCGGACGCCCGCAAAAGCAATGGCGGGTTGATCCGGTTGCGGCTGCGGCCTAGCGCCATGGAGAACAATCAGGAACGAGTGCGAACATATGGCGAGCGACTCCCTTCTCGACGAAATCCGCCTGATGGCGAAGGCCGACCATGCCTATCGCATGCCGCGCGAAGCCAATCCCTATGGCGTGGACGATCCGCGCGGCACGGCCTGGCTGGCGGGGTGGCAGGAGGAGGACGATCGCATCCACAGGCTGGACGAGGAGGTGGCCAAGCTGCCCCAGTTCCGCATTCTGGTGGAGATCGTCACGGGAGAGACGGCGCTGGCCACGGTCGATCGCGACGATTTTGCCGCCTACACGGTGTCGAACATGCGGGTGACCAATGTCCGGGCGGTGTCCTACGAGAGTGCGGAGGCGCGGGCACGCTTTCCCGAGCGGGGCGATGTTCGCATCCGCGTGACCTATGAAGGGCAGGGAGGCATGTTCGCTTGATGACCCGTCATGCCCGGGGCACCGGATCGGGCACCAGAAACGCCTCCGCCCGCGCGCGTTCCACCGGCGTCATCGGCGACGACCGGCCGCCGGCGGTCTTGACGATGACCAGGCGGTTGAGAACGTAGCAGCGCCCTTCGCGGAAGAAGCCCAATGTCTCGCGCAGCGAACTGTTGCCGATCGCGGTGATCGCCACGCCGACCCTCAGATCGCCGGGATAGGTGACCTCGTGCAGGAAGCGGAACCAGCTTTCCGCGATCTGATAATGGCGCCCCAGCATGATGTCCCCGGCGATCGCGCCATGCACGCCCTCTCGTGCGTCATCGCCCAGCGTAGCGATCGTCCCGTTGGTGACATGACCGTTGCCGCGTCCGTCGGACTGGCGCAGCGCGATATGATAGCGATAGGGATAGTAAGCGAGCGACAGGGCAGGATCGGGCGCGCTATCCGCTGCGGTCATGCAGGCGCGACCTGTTCAAGCGTCTTGACATGGCCGGCGGCGTCATAGGGGCGGAGCGCGTCGAACCGCCCGTCCCTGACAAGGTCGGCCCAGTCCGGATTGGCGATCAGCGCGCGGCCGACGCCGGCGAGATCGAAATCGCCTCGCGCGATCATCTCAGCCAGATCGGCAAGGCGATCGACCGATGCTTCGCTGGCGGTGGAGCGCCCTCCGGCCAGAAATGCCCCGTCCAGCCCGATCGAGCCGACGGTCATCGCCGCCTTGCCGGTCAGCTTCTTGGCCCAGCCGGCGAGGTTGAGCGGGCTGCCGTCGAATTCGGGTTCCCAGAAGCGGCGGGTGGACGCGTCGAAAATGTCCACGCCGGCGTCGGCCAGCGGCTCCAGGATTTTGGCGAGCTCGGCCGGGGTCGCGCCCAGCTTCGCGCCATAATCCTGGCTCTTCCACTGCGAGAAGCGCAGCATGATCGCGAAGTCCGGGCCGACCGCCGCGCGCACCGCGGCGACCACTTCGACGGCGAAGCGGATTCGGTTTTCCAGGCTGCCGCCATAGCGGTCGTCGCGGCGATTGGCCCGGTCCCAGAGGAACTGGTCGAGCAGATAGCCATGCGCGCCGTGGATGGCGACGCCGTCGCAGCCGACTGCCTTCGCGTCCGCCGCGCCGCGCGCGAAGGCGGCGACGATATCCTCGATCTGCGCGATCGTCAGCGGCTCGGCCGGGCGGCGCGGCTTGTCCGAAGCGGGCGCCGTGCCGGCGGCGGCTTCCGGCGTCAGGTCATCCTCGGTCAGCGCGGAGGAGGAGACGTTGGCGGCCTGCGGATTGGCGCTGTGGCTCCGGCGGCGGGCGAGGCCCGCGTGCCAGAGTTGCGGCACGATCGCGCCGCCCTGTGCGTGAACGGCGGCCACCACCGAACGCCAGCGGGAAAGCGCCGCGTCGCCGTAGAAATGCGGGATCTTGGCCGAATAATGGGCGACGTCATGATCGACCGCCGTGCCTTCGGTGATGATGAGGCCGGTGCCACCGGCGGCGCGGCGGGCATAATAATCGTCCACTTCTTCCACCAGCACGCCGTCGGGGGCGAACTGGCGGGTCATGGGCGACATGACGATGCGGTTGCGCAGATGCAGCGACTTGCAGGCGAAGGGCGTGAACAGCGGCGAAAGATCGGTCATGTCCGTACCTTGGTTCAGAAGGATTTGGGGTTCAGAAGGATTTGGGCAGTCCCAGCGCATGGGTCGCGACATGGCTGAGGATGAGGTTGGTGGAGATGGGTGCGACCTGGTAGAGGCGTGTCTCGCGGAACTTGCGCTCCACATCATATTCTTCCGCGAAGCCGAAGCCGCCATGGGTCTGGACGCACATGTCGGCGGCGTACCAGCTGGCTTCCGATGCCAGCATCTTGGCCATGTTCGCTTCGGTGCCGCAGGGTTCGCCCGCCTCGAACAGGGCGGCGGCCTTGTCCACCATCAGGGCGGCGGCAGACAGTTGCACATGGGCGCGGGCGATCGGGAATTGCACGCCCTGATTCTCGCCGATCGCGCGGCCGAAGACGTTGCGTTCCTTCGCATAGGCGCTCGCGCGGTCGATAAAGAAGCGGCCGTCGCCGATGCACTCGGCCGCGATCAGGATGCGTTCGGCATTCATGCCGTCCAGCACATAGTGAAAGCCCTTGCCCTCCTGCCCGATGAGGTTGGCGGCCGGCACGCGCAGATCGTCGAAGAAGAGCGCCGTCGTCGCGTGGTTCAGCATCGTGCGGATGGGATTGATGGTCAGGCCATTGCCTACCGCCTCGCGCATGTCGACCAGCAGCAGGCTCATGCCGGCCGAGGGCTTGGCCGATGCGTCGCGCGGCGCGGTGCGGCAGAGCAGTAGGAGCAGGTCGCTATGTTCGGCGCGGCTGATCCAGATCTTCTGGCCGTTCACGACATAGTCGTCCCCGTCGCGCCGGGCGAAGGTGCTGATCCGGGTCGTGTCGGTGCCCGCGCCCGGCTCGGTGACGCCGAAGGCCTGGAGCCGCAGGTCGCCGCTGGCGATGCCGGGCAGGTAGCGGGCCTTCTGTTCGGCGCTGCCGTGGCGCAAGACCGCGCCCATCGTGTACATCTGCGCATGGGCCGCGCCGCCATTGCCGCCCGAGCGATGCACCTCCTCCAGCACGGCGCAGGCGGCCGAAAGGCCCAGCCCCGATCCGCCAAATTCCTCGGGGATCAACATGCCCAGATAGCCGGCCTGGGTCAGCGCCTCGACAAAAGCGGTGGGATAGGTACGGTCGCGATCCAGCGCGCGCCAATATTCGCCGGGAAAGTCCGCTGTCAGGCGGCACACGCCGTCGCGGATTTCACGATGGCTCGGTTCGTTGAGGGTCGTGGACATGGCAATGCCCATATCCAAAAGCGGCGCGCCGTCAAAGCTACATCACTATCTAGGTGAACCTTGTCGGTTGTCAGGCTGCGGGAAACTTTCTACGGCATGGCGCAGGAAAAGGCGGCGATCCGCAGGAGGGTGAGTTTTGAGCGAGGGCATATTCGCAGCGGCCAACAGGAGCCTCATCGCGGCCTTCATGGATGGCGCGGCGCGCTTTCACGATACGGAACTGGTCGTCACCTCCGCGATTCGCGGTGGCACGCGCCGGCTGGACGACGTGATGGCCGAAGGGCTGCGCTTCGCCAGCGGATTGCGGGCGCGGGGCATCGGGCCGGGCGACATTGTCGGCGTGCAACTGCCCGCCTGGAGCGAGTGGATGGCGGCCTGCATCGGCATCGCCCATGCCGGCGCGGTGATGCTGCCGATCGTGTCCATCTATGGCGCGAAGGAAATGGGCTTCATCCTGCGCCAGTCGGGCGCGAAGCTGCTGGTGACGCCCGACCGCTGGCGCAGCGCCGACTATGCCGCTGTCCTGGCCGAATGCGGCGACCTGCCCGCGCTCCACACCCATGTCGTGATCGGGGCGGCGCCCGCCAGCGCCGTGAGCTGGGCGGAGATGACCGCGCGCGACGACGGCGCGGCGCCGGCGCAGCGCGATCCCGACGATCTGGCGATGCTGGTCTATACGTCGGGCACCACGGCCGATCCCAAGGGCGTTTGCCATTCCAGCCGGACCCTGCTGTCGGAACTGATCGCCGTGCAGGAAGCGCGGCTGGGCATCAAGGAAGTGGTGCTCTCGCCCTGGCCTCCGGGCCATGTCGCTGGCGCCTGCACGATGATGCGCTTCATCGTGCAGGGCATCAAGCTGGTGCTGATGGACCAGTGGGATGCGGGCGCGGCGGCCATGCTGATCGAGCGGGAGCGGGTGAGCGCGGGGTCGTTCACGCCCTTCCACCTGACCGGCATTCTGGACGCGGCGGACCGCGACGGACGCGACCTGTCGAGCTTCGTCAGCGTGCTGGTGGGCGCGGCGCCGGTGCCGCCGACGCTGATCGAACGCTGCGCGGCGCGCGGCCTCAACACCTTCCGCTGTTACGGATCGAGCGAGCATCCGACGGTCACGACCGGCTTTCCGAGCGATGCGATCGACAAGCGACTGACGACCGAGGGGCGGCTGATGACCGGCACGGAAATGCGCTTCGTCGACGACGACGGCAACGAGGTGGCACCGGGCGTGGATGGCGAGATGGTGACGCGCGGGCCCGACCTGTTCACCGGCTATCTCGATTCCAGCCTGAACGCCGCCGCCATGCTGCCGGGGGGCTGGTTCCGTACCGGCGATATCGGCCATTTCGACGCGGACGGCTATCTGGTCATCAGCGACCGCAAGAAGGACGTCATCATCCGCGGCGGCGAAAATATCTCCTCACGCGAGGTGGAGGATATCTTGCTTGCCGATCCGATGATCGCCGACGCCGCCTGCGTCGCCTATCCCGACGAACGGATGGGCGAGATCGTGTGCGCCTATATCGTGGCGCGGCCGGGGGCGGCGGTGACGCTGGAGAGCGTGCGCGCCTATTTCACGACCACCGGCGTCGCCCGCCAGAAGACGCCCGAACGGGTGGTGTGCGTCACCGAACTGCCGCGCAACAGCACCGGCAAGATATTGAAACATGAACTGCGTGCCCGTGCGCGCGCCGAAGCCAAGGACAAGGCAGCATGAGCGCGATCATCACCGTAGATATCGCGGACGGCGTCGCCACCGTGACGCTGAACAGGCCGGATGCGATGAACGCGCTGTCCAAGGCGCTGCGGCACGAACTGTTCCGCGTGATGACGGCGATCGACGCGAATGACGATGTTCGCGCCGTAGTGCTGACGGGGGCGGGGACGCGGGCGTTCACGGCGGGCCTGGACCTCAAGGAACTGGGGTCCGAGCCGGGCGCGCTGGGCGCGGCCAATGCCGAGGGGGCGGACGAAAATCCGGTCAAGGCGATCGAGGTCTGCCGCAAGCCGGTGATCGGCGCGATCAACGGTGTCGCGATCACCGGCGGGTTCGAGGTCGCGCTCGCCTGCGACATATTGCTCGCATCCACCAATGCGCGCTTCGCCGACACCCATGCGCGGGTCGGCATCATGCCGGGTTGGGGCCTGTCGCAGAAGCTGTCGCGAATCATCGGCATCAGCCGGGCGAAGGAACTGTCCTTCACCGGCAATTTCCTGGATGCCGCGACGGCGCAGGCATGGGGCCTGGTAAACCGCGTCTACGCGCCGGAGGAACTGCTTCCCGCCGCGCAGAAGCTCGCAGCGGATATGGCCTCCATCGATCCCGCGATGCTAAAGGCCTATAAGGCGTTGATCGACGAGGGCTATGCGGCGAGCTTCGGCGAGGGGCTCGCGGTGGAGCATCGTATTTCGTCGGCCGCCAATTCAGCTGTGACGCCCGAAGAGGTGGAGGCGCGGCGGCTGGCGGTGCAGGCACGGGGGCGCACGCAATGAGCATTTCGGTTATCACTGGCGCCGGGAGCGGGATGGGCGCCGAAGTCGCGCGGCGCTTCGCTGGCGAAGGTCCGCTGCTGCTATGTGACGTGTCGGAGGGACGGTTGCAGGCGTTGCTGCCGACGCTGGCGGGGCAGGGGCATGTCATCGTCGCGGGCGACCTGACCGACCCTGCCGTCATCGCGCGGATCGCGCAGGCGGTGGCGCAGGGCGGGGGGCTTGCGCGTCTTGTCCACGCCGCCGGGCTGTCGCCGACCATGGCCGATCCGCGTCGTATCCTGGACGTCAATCTGTGCGCCAGCGCGCGCCTGCTCGACGCGGTGGAAGGCCTTGCGGGCGCCGGAAGCGCCGCGGTGCTGATCGCGTCGATCGCCGGGCACAATGCGGCCATCGACCGGGACGCGGACCTGGACGCCCCACTGGCGCCCGGCGTGCTGGACCGGCTGGTCGAGGGCATCGACAGCTATGGCGCCTATAGTTACTCCAAGCGCGGCGTGATGCGGCTGGTCGAGGCGCGGGCGCGCAGCTGGGGCCAGCGTGGCGCGCGGATCGTCTCGCTATCGCCGGGTCTCATAGCCACGCCGATGAACGAGGCCGAGTTCGACGCCAATCCGATCATCGGCCGGATGCTCGACGCGACGCCGGTTCCGCGCATGGGCAGCGCCGGGGAGATTGCCGACGCGATCGCCTATCTCTGCTCAGATCGAGCCAGCTTTGTCACCGGCACCGACCTGCGCGTCGATGGCGGCATCGTCGCGGTGATGCACACCGACCCTCTGTTCGGGAAATAATCATCCGGCGGGCAGCGGCTGGGGCCGGCGTGGCCAGCCGCTGCCGATCAGCCATTGCAGGATGAGGAAGAACAGGATCGTCGCCGCCACGCCGAAAAACTGGCCGCGAACGCCCAGCAACGCCTGATAGGGCGCGGTCAGGAAGGGGCTGGCCGCGCCACCCAGATAGAGGCAGGTCGTCATGACGCCGAGCGCGCGAGCGACCAGATCGTGCGGCGCGCGGCGCATCCCCCAGGTCCAGAGCGCGGTCAGGCCGACGCCCGCGCTGGCGCCGACCCGGTCATTCCGAACAGCACCATGGCGACCAGCAGGGTCGGGCGCAGCGCGAAGCGTTCGATCGCCGGGCCGGACAGCAGGCCGCCGATCATCACGCCGAACAGCGGCAGCGTACCCGCCAGCTGGGCCCGAAACGCACCAGCGTCGCCGCCGCCGAAATGCCGCGCCAAATCGGTCATGATCGGCGGCAGCACGTCGTAGATCAGCGCTGCAGACAGGGTGGCAGTGAAGCACGCCAGCACGACCATGACCTGCCTGGGGCGTGCCAACGCGCCAATGGGCGACGGCAGGTGATCCGTCGTCAGGCCGTGTTCGCCATGACTGCCCATTGCATCTCCCTCCACCCTATGGTCACATGCGCAACGGCGCGGCGCCCGGTTGCCAAATGGACTAAGATATCGGGTGCCACTTGTCTAACGAACTGAACCGGCGCTTTGAACGCGGGCTGATGGGAGATGACTATGCGGGGGACGAAATCGATCAGCCACCGGATCAGCCTGATCGCGCGTTTGCAGCGGACGCGTTTCGATGCGCGGGCCCGCAGCCTGGGCATCACGCTGGCCCAATGGCGCGCGATTTTCGCGATCAGCTGCGACGAGGGCACATCCCAGCGCAGAATCGCCGAAACGATTGAGGTCAGTGACGTGACCACCGGCCGGCTGATTGACCGGCTGGTCGACAATGGCTGGGCCGAACGCCGCGCCGATCCCACCGATCGGCGGTCCCACCGAGTCTATCTGACCCGGCTTGCCGGGCCGATGCTGGACGAGCTGTCCGCGCTTGCGATCGACGAGGATTCGGTCGCGCTGGCGGGTATAAGCGACGAGGAGCGGGCGATCGTGACCTCCGTGCTGGAACGGGTCATCGCCAATCTAGAGGCGGCCGCAGAGCCGGGGGAGAGCGAGCTGTGGCAGCGCGCGGAGGTCTGCTGACTTATTTAACTAGGTGAGATTGCAAACACGATATTTTTGCGCCAGAGCCTGTCCGCCGTCGCTGCGGACGGTATCGTCCAGTTGCGAGGTTGAGCGCATATGTCATCGATGACCTTCCCCGAGCCCGATTATATGGCGGATGAGGAAATCCGCATGTTCCACGATTCGGTCGCGCGATTCCTGGACCAGAATGTCGACGCGAAGCGGATCGACAGCTGGCGGGAGGCGGGGCAGGTCGAACGCAGCTTCTGGCGTGACGCGGGTGCGGCCGGGCTGCTTGGCGTGTCGGTGCCCGAAGAATATGGCGGCCATGGCGGCGACTTCCGCCACGATCTGGTCGTGGTCGACCAGGTGCAGCGCAAGGGCATTGAAGGCTTCGCCGCCAGCCTGCACAATGTCATCGTCACACCCTATATCCAGCTGCATGGCACCGAGGAGCAGAAGCGGCGCTGGCTGCCAGGACTGGTCACCGGCGAGCGCGTCGCGGCCATCGCGATGAGCGAGCCGGGCGCCGGATCGGACCTGCAGGCGATCCGCACCACGGCGCTAAAGGACGGCAACGGCTATCGCATCAACGGGTCCAAGACCTTCATTTCCAACGGCCAGGTCGCCGACCTAGTCGTGGTCGTCGCCAAGACCGATCCCAGTCAGGGCGCGCGCGGCATATCGCTGCTGGTCGTCGAGACAGAGGGAGCCGAAGGCTTCCGGCGCGGCCAGAATCTCGACAAGATCGGCAACGAGGCGCAGGACACGTCCGAACTGTTCTTCGACGATGTGTTCGTACCCGCTGATAATCTCCTGGGTAGCGAAGAGGGCAAGGGCTTTATGCAGCTTATGGCGGAGCTGCCCCGCGAACGGCTGCTGATCGCGATCAACGCCGTCACGACCATGGAGCGCGCGCTCGAAGTGACGGTCGATTATGTCAAGCAGCGCAAGGCGTTCGGCCAGCCAGTGTTCGATTTCCAGAACACCCAGTTCAAGCTTGCCGAAATGTACGCCAAGGCGCGAATCGCCAAGACCTTTATCAACGACTGCACGGCCAAGGCGATCGCGGGGACGCTGGACAATACGACGTCGGCCATCGCCAAGATGTGGGCGACCGACACCGAATGGGAAATCGTCGACCAGTGCCTGCAACTGCATGGCGGCTACGGCTACATCAACGAATATCCGATCGCGCGGATGTTCCGTAATTCGCGCATCTCGCGTATCTATGGCGGATCGAACGAAATCATGAAGGTGCTGATCGCGCGCGCGCTCTGAACGCCTTCCGTCAGGAGAGAGTGGCCGATGGCCGATGCCGACACGACCGACCGGGTGATCGCCTGCAACGGCATCCATAATTTCCGCGACTATGGCGGCTATGCGACGCCGCAGGGTCGGGTTCGGACGGGCCGTTTCTTCCGCTCGGCCCAGCATAAGGGCGCCGATGCGGCCGATCTGGCGCGGGTCGGCGCGCTCGGCCTGGCGACCGTCATCGACCTGCGCGGCGGGACCGAACGCCGCAATGCGCCCTGCCCACGACCCGACGGCTTCGATGCGGATATCATCGCGCTGGACGACGAGACGGTCGATCGGGCGCCGCATGTGGAGGCGGCGCAAAGCGGCATGACCGTGGAGCAGGCGCGCAAGTCCATGACCCGCGCCTATCGCACCATGCCGTTCCGCCCGGTGCTGATGCAGCTCTACACCCGTTACTTCGACACACTGTCGCAAACCGACCGACCGTCGCTGATTCACTGTCTGGCTGGCAAGGATCGCACCGGCATAGCGGTCGCGCTGTTCCACCATATCGCCGGCGTGCACCGGGACGATATGATCGCCGACTATCTGCTGACCAATGCGGTGGGCAATGTCGACGCGCGGGTGCGCGAGGGCGGGCAGCACATCAAGATCTATTATGGCGATATGGGCGACGATGCGTTGCGCATGTTGATGTCGGTCGAGGCGATCTATCTCGACGCGGCCTTCGCGCAAATGGCCGATCAGTTCGGCAGCGTGGATGCATATCTGGAAAAGGGGCTCGGCGTGACGCCAGAGCGGCGGGAGCGGATATTGGCTCGCGCCATCGCCTGAACGAGGCAGGCGTGGATGGCCCGGCGCCGCAGCGCCGGGCGACCCTCAAAAATCAGCGCAGCTTGGCGACTTCGGCCTTGGTCAGCGAGGTCGCGGTGCCGGCATCCGACGAGACGAGCTTGTCGGCCGGAATGGTCACGAACTTCGAATTGAAGATGATCTGCACCGAACCGTCGGCATTGACGCGATCGATAGTGCCCAGACGCGAGCCCTTCGCGTCGCGCAGGGTCGCGCCGCGCTTCGCCGCGACGGCGGCGGTCGCCGAGTCGGCAGCGCCGGCCTGCGTCGCCAGGGCGGGCGACACGATCAGCGAAGTGGCGGCAAGGGCAAGGAAAAGACGCATTGAATAGCTCCGTGACATAAAAAGGCGTAGCCGGCACGCCGACCATGAGTATGCTTAGTATAAGCTAGCGCATGGCTGTCAAGCATATTGTTGTGCGTCGCAGCATTCCTAAAGAAAGGCGCGCAAGTCCTTAACGAAAGCGTCGAATTGATCGTGATGCAGCCAATGGCCTGCATTGTCGTAAGAGATCACGCACGCATCCCGGAAATGGGTGGCCCTGCCATCTTTCGCCGGGTTGGAAGCCCAGCTGTCGTTGCCGTAGGCGAGCAGCGTGGGGCAGGCGATCCGGCCCCACAAGGCATGGAGTTCCTCCTCCGAAATGTCGATGGGCGGCGAGGAGCGGACATAATTGTCGAACTTCCATGTGAAGCTGCCGTCTTCGTTGCGGTTGACGCCGTGGATCGTCAGGTGCCGCGCCTGCTCTTCGGACAAATGGCGGTTTTCGGACCGCATTCGCGCCAGCGCCTCGTCGATGCTGGCATAGCGCCGCGGGGCGCGGGCGCTTTGGGCACGGCGCGTCTCAATCCACTCGCGCCAGCGGTCGGCGAACGGCTGGATCGGGGCCTCGCTGGAAACGGGCGGGGCAAGGCCAAGGCCTTCGATCGCGACCAGCCGGCGCACCTTTTCCGGATAGAGGCCGGCATAGCGCAGCGAAATGGCGCCGCCGAGCGAATGGGCGACGATCGTCACTGGATCGTCGCCCTGCTGATGAATCAGCTGCGCCAGGTCGCAGATGAAATAGGGCATGGTATAGGCGCCGTCGGGCGACCATGCGCTGTCGCCATGACCGCGCAGGTCGGGGCAGATGATGTGCCAGTCATGCCGCAAGGCCCGCGCGATCCAGTCCCAGCTGCGCGCATGGTCGCGCCCGCCATGGACCAGCACCAGCGTCGGCGCGCCGGCATTGCCCCAGTCGAGATAGTTGAGGCGCGTGCGCTGCGACACGAAGCTGTAGGACGTGGGGCCGATATCGTCGATCATGGCGGACCTCGCTGTGACAATGATGCGCTCTTTGCGACGGGAGAACGCGGGGCGCAAGGTCAGCGCGCGAGCCAGCCTCGCATGGCCGTGATCACGGCATCGGGCGCCTCGACTGGCGAGAGATGGCCGCAGTCGGGCAGCAGGACCAGATCGGCATGAGGCACGGCGGCGGCAATCTCGACGCTGCGATCGGGGGGAACGATCCGGTCCTGCCCGCCGCCGACGACCAGCAGGGGAATGGCGAGCCCCGCCAGTCCCGTGCGCGCGTCGGGGCGACCGATGGCCGCGTGCTGCTCGCGCACGAAGCGCTCGGCACCGCCGCGCAACAGCATCGCCGCGGGGTCGATGGCGGTCGGCAGCGCAGCCAGCGCGGCGGCCATCCGGCGCGCGACCGGTACGAAGCCGATCGCGCCGATTCGGTCGATCGCGGCCAGCCGGGCGGACCGGGCGGCTTCATCCTCGGGTCGCGCGCTGCTGTTGAGGAGGGCAATCCGGGTGATGCGCGCGGGTGCCGCGCGCTGCATCGCCATCGCGACATAGCCGCCAAGCGAATGACCGGCGACGGCGATCGGGCCGCCGAACCGCGCCAGCACGTCGAGCGCCATGGGTTCGATGCCGTCGCCCCGCGGCACGAGTGCGTGGCAGTCGGCGCTAGCGGCCAGGGCATCGGCGACCAAAGTCCAGATCGCTTCATCCTCGCCGATGCCGCACAGCAGTAACAGCGTCTGGCGGTCAGCCACCGGCGGCAGGCTCGCGCAGCACTTCATATAGCTCCAGCGCTGCCGCGATCCGGTCCGCGATCGCCTGCGCGTCGGGCAGGCGGCTGGCGTCGTTCATCACACCGATGTCGAGAATCGGGCCGTTGCGGCGCGAGGTGATGTTGAGGAAGCGGCCGCTGCCGATGATCGGCACGGGGTAGTTGGCCTGCGTCGCCATTCCGGCGAATCGCAGCGGCTCGGTCGGGCCGGGTACGTTGGACAAAGTGATGTTGCCCGGCAGAAGGCGCGCGCCGTCGCCGGTGCGTTCGGCGAATTTGGCGCGGCGGTCGCGCGGGCCGAAGGGGCGTTCGGGCGCGCCCAGCATCGCTTCGTCCAGATGGGTGCGGCCGCGCTCGACCGCCATTGACGCCTGGATCGCGCGCAGCCGGTCCAGCGGGTCGGCGAGATGCGTGCCCAGATGCGGGTGCAGCGCGACGATGCGGTTGCCGAAGGGCCCGTGCTCCTCCCGGCGGTAGCTGCGCGCGGAATTGACGACGATCGGCGTGTCAGGCAGGTCGCCGGCAGCGATCAGCGTGTCGCGCACGACGGTCGCGGCCAGCGCCATAAAGATATCGTTGACGGTGCCGCCGAGTGCAGCGCCCAGCGCCTTGACGCGATCGAGCGGGATCGAGACGGTCGCGAGCGCGCGCCGTGCCGATGTCGCGCCGGACATGGCGAGGGTTGGCGTTCGCGCGCGCGCGGTGGCGGGATCGGCCTTGCGCGCGTCCAGCGCGGCGAGCGCGGCGCGGCGTTGGGCGCTATGGGCGGCGGTGGCCGCTTCCAGCGCCGCGAACCGGGCGTCGGCGGCGACGCGCCATGTCGCCTCGTCGGGCAGTACGGCATCGGCAGCGCGGGGCGGCGCAGGGTCCTGCCCATCGCTCAGCCGCCGCACGATCTCCTGGAAGCCGATGCCGTCGGCGACGGCATGATGGACCTTGAGATAGACCGCACCCGCGCCGTCCGGCAGGCCGTCGAAAACAAATCCGCGAAACGGCGCGCGGGAAAGGTCCAGCCGCTCCATCGACAACTGCGCCACCGCCGCCCGCAAGGCGACTGGATCGAGCGCGTCGCCGATCCGGGTCAGGTGATAGTCGAGGTCGCAGGCGGCAAGGTCCGCCCAGACGTCGCTGTCATAGCCTTCCGGCGCCTCGACCAGCCGGGTGAGCAGCGGCGTTGCCGGCAGGCGTTCGGCAAATTGTCGCCGTATCGCCGGCCCGAAATCGGACGGGACATGCGCGAACAGCAGCAGCGCGCCGACATGCATGGGCGACGCGTCGGTCTCCGACAGCATCATGAAATGATCGTCGGGCCGCAGCCGCGTCAGGCCGGGCAACGCGCCGGGCAAGTCCATGGGCGCCGTCACACCAGCGCGCCCTTCGCGCGCAGGTCCGCAATGGCGCCGTCGTCGAGGCCGAGGTCGCGCAGGATCGACTCGCCATGCTCGCCATAACCAGGGCCACCGCGCAGCGCGCCGATCGGCCGTTCGTCGAACTGCGCTGGACTGGCGCCGACCAGATAGCTTGTATCCGCGTCGATCTCGACCCGCGTCACGAAGCCGTTTTCCAGTGCCTGCGGGTCCTCGATCACTTCGGCCGGGCTTTGCAGCGGCGCCCATACGCCAGTCATGGTGGCGAGCCGCGCCTTCCAGCTTTCGAAGTCGCGGCTGGCGAAGACGGCGTTCAGTTCGGCGACCAGCGCGGGCGCATTGTCCGCGCGCGCGGCAACGCTGGCGAAGCGCGGATCGTCGATCATGTCTGGCCGGTCGATATGCCGCGCGAAATCGGGCCACCAGCCCTCGTTCAGCAGGCAGATGCTGAGCCAGCGGTTGTCGCTCGTGCGATAGAGGTTGAGCAGCGGATTGCCCCGCGCCTGCGGCGTCGCCTGGCCGCGCGGAAAGCCGATGCTGGCGGCGATCACCGATTGCGACATCACATAGGTGCCGACCATGTAGAGCGCATTGTCGACCACCGATCCCTTGCCGGTCCGTTCGCGCTTGAACAGGGCGGCGGCGATCGCCCCGGCCAACGTCGCGCCGCCGCACAGGTCGCCGACCGAGCCGGGCTGCTGGGGCGGTTCACCGCCGGGGAAGGTCTGCGCATAGCCGGAACCCGACCGACACCAGGAGGAGGGGAAGTCGAACCCGCCATCGTCGGCCATCGCGCCCTGCAGGCCATAGCCGGTGCCGCGCGCATAGATGAGGCGCGGGTTGCGCGCCATCAGGTCCGCTGGTTCGATGCCCAGCTTCACCCGCGCGCCGCGGCGCAGATTGGTCACGAATATGTCGGCGCTGTCGAGCAGCCGGTCGAGCTGTTCGCGCCCCGCCGGCTGGGTCAGGTCGAGCGCGATCGATCGCTTGCCGCGATTGCCCGCCTCGAAGAAAGGATTGACCCTGCCGCCGGTGCCGGGGAGCTTGAGGTGCCGGCCGGGATCGCCGCCGCCGGTCGCCCGCTCCACCTTGATGACGTCCGCCCCCCAGTCCGCCAGGATCATCGTCGCGGCGGGCACGAAGGTATGCTCGGCGACCTCGACCACGCGCACGCCTTCCATCACGTCGTACATCGCTCTTCCTCTCCATGTCGTTCTTGTCGGCGCGATTATGGCAGCGCCGCCGAACCTTGCAACGGCGTCAGTCGGTGTAGGACAGATTGCGCCCGACCGCCTCCCACGCGCGGACGTCGCTTTCGATGGACTTTGCCTTCGCCAGCGCGATCGCGATCGCGTCGTCACCCAGCGCGACGCGCAGGGGTGCGGGATCGGCGTCGGCAACCGTCAGCATCGCCTGGCCGAAACGGACGGGATCGCCACGTTCCACGCCATAACTGGAGACGATGCGCGTGCGCGTGTGACCGGCCGATCGCTCATAGTCGCTCGTCGACGCGGCGATGCCGGTCTTGTTGCGGCCGAGCAGGTTGGTGCGGAAGGAACCCGGCTCGACGATGGTCACCGCGATGCCGAGCGGCCCGACTTCCAGCGCCAGCGCTTCGGACATGCCCTCCAGCGCGAACTTGCTGGCGCTGTAGAGGCCCACGCCCGGCACACCCACCATGCCGCCGCCCGAACTGAGATTGAGGATGCGGCCCCTGCCGCGCGCCCGCATGGCCGGCAACACAGCCTGAAGGAAGGCGAGGGGGGCGAGGAGGTTCACCTCGAACAGGGCGCGTACCCGATCGGCCGGCGCGTCCTCGACCCAGGCCTCCAGGACCTGTCCGGCATTGTTCACCAATATGTCGATGGGCGCGTCCGCTTCCGTCTCACCGACCATGCGGGCCACGGCCGCGTGATCGGTGACGTCGCCGATGCGCGCGACCGCGCGACCGGGTGTCGCTGCCTCGAACGCGCGGGCGGCTTCGATATCGCGGAAGGTCCCCGTCACCTTGTCGCCCCGCGCCAGCGCCGCCGCTGCCGTCGCCGCGCCAAGCCCGCTGCCAGCACCCGTAATGAGCCAATGCTTCATGCCTTCGCCGTCCCCCCGTCCCGTTCTTCGTTGCGGCCGACACCGGCCAGGTCCTCGGCATAGCCCTTCTTCCGGTCGACTTCCATGCCGCGCAAGATCTGGATGCGCTGCGCCTGCGGGCTGCCCGCGCCGTGCATCGATTCGGTGAGATAGCCGACGGCATTGCGGCCCAGCGTCATATTCTCGATCAGGCGCAGCAGCCGCTGGCGATGCTCCACCGGCACATTGGCCCGGCCCATCAGATATTTGCGCAGCATCGGCCCCGCGACTTCATGGTCGAAATCCTGCTCGCTCGGCAGCGTCACCATCAGGCCCCCGGCCAGATCCTGCGCCAGCCGCGAAATCTCGTAGGGGAAGCGGGTGACGTTGTGCTTGCACACATTGGCCAGCATCGGGTCGTTCATGAAGATGCCCGACGCGAGCTGTTTCGCCTCATGGCTCGACGCGATGGCGGACGAATAGATGGTCTCGTTGAGATGCGTCATCTCGACCAGCTTGTCCTTTACATGGCTGGCTTGGTCGGCGCCATTATATTCCGCGATCGTCGCCGCCGCGCCGACCATCACGTCGCCCAGCCCCGTCTTGCAGACATAGGAGGCGCGATGATAGCTGGTGAAGCGGGCGACCATCTCCTGCGCAAATTCATATTCCCCGTCCATCAGCACATGCTCATGGGGAATGAAGACATTGTCGAAAACGACCAGTACTTCCTGGCCGCCGAACTTCGCATTGCCCTTGTCGATCTCGCCCTTTTCCAGCGCGCGCGTGTCGCAGGACTGGCGGCCGTAGATATAGGTCATACCCTCCGCGTCGCCCGGCACCATGCCGACGACGGCATAGTCCCTGTCCTTCTCGCCCATGTTCATCGTGGGCATGACGCAGATCCAGTGCGAGTTCAGCCCGCCGGTCATGTGCGCCTTCGCGCCCGTCACATAGATGCCCTTTTCGGTGCGCTTGGTGACGTGCATGAACAGGTCGGGGTCGGCCTGTTCGCTGGGGCGCTTGGAGCGGTCGCCCTTGGGATCGGTCATGCCAGCGCCGATGATGATGTTGTTGCGCTGGGCGTGGCGCATGAATTCCAGATAGCGCTGGTGGTAGGATGTGCCGTGCTTCGCGTCGATGTCGTAGGTGATCGAATGCAGCACGCTGATCGTGTCCAGCCCGGCGCAGCGCTGGAAGCAGGTGCCGGTCAGCTGGCCCAGACGCCGCTGCATCCGGTTCTTAGCGACCAGATCGGCGGGCGATCCGACGATGTGGAGGAAACGGTTGACCGGCGCGTCGATGAGGTCACTGTGCGCGGTCGCCAGCTCCGGGTTTTCGGTCGCCAGGTCGTAGGTCTGCTTGAGCGCATTGACCGACGGGCGGATGATCGGATGATCGACGGGTTCTGCCACCAGGTCTCCGAACAGGTAGACGGTGACGTCCCGGCCGCGCAGGCTGGCCAGATAATCCTCGCCCGTGACGATTGGCTTGAAGCGCGCCCAGCGTTCCGCTGCGCTTTCCTCGCGGCGCTGCACGCCGGTTTCGATACGGTCGGGGGTGCGGTCAATGGTGGTGGCCATGATGATCTCCTCGGCTTGCCGGTCGGTGCGCGCCCTGACCGGCGGACCATATGCCCCAATCTAGGCTTCCCCCTATCACGGCAACAGGTCATAATCGGCGATCTAAACTCACAGGATCGGGCAAGCCGGATGGCAACGATCGACCGCTATTATTTTCACGTCTGCACGGACGGCGCCCGCCGCAAGGGAGTCGACGTGGATCGGCTGCTGCGCGCTGCGGGCATCGCGCCGGCGCAACTTGACGATCCCGCCTGGCGCGGTGACGTCGATGCGATGGCGCGGCTGGTGCGCGGCATCTGGAGGGCGCTGGGGGACGAGTTCATGGGCTATACCGCCCAGGCCATGCCGATCGGCGCCTTCGCCTTCGCCTGCGAGCTTGCGCTGGCCGGACCAACTATTGCGGATGGGCTGCGCCGCGCGATCCGCTTCTACAATCTCGCCAGCCGGGACATTCACACGATCGCGCGCGACGAGGCGGGCCTGCTGGCCGTCTTCGTCCGCTTCGCCGAGCCGCAGCGCGACCCCACCCATTATTTCAGCGAATTCTGGCTCATCATCTGGCATCGGCTGGCCTGCTGGCTGGCGGGCGAGACCGTGCCGATGCTGGAGGCGCGCTTCGACTATCCGCGCCCGGACGCCTATTTCGAGGAATTCAAATATCTCTTCCCCTGTCCGCGCCTGTTCGACGCGAGCGATCGGGCCATTGCCATGGACGGTTCTGCGCTCAAGGGCCCGGTGCGGCGCAGCCGGGAGGAACTGGCGGAAATGCTGCGCGACGCGCCGCTCGCCATGATGTCGATCCCCGCCAGCGACCGCACGCTGTCCCGCAAGGTGCGCCTTCTGCTGGCGCAGGACCCGGCGATGGACGCGGACAGGGTGGCGCAGGCGCTCGCCCTCCATCCCGACACGCTGCGCCGCCGCCTGCGCGGCGAAGGGAGCAGCCTCACCACCATCCGCGAGAACGTCCGCCGCGACGTCGCGACGCGCGACCTTGCCGGCACCGGCCGCAGCGTGGAGGCGATCGCCGCCGCGCTCGGCTATGCCGAACCACGCAGCTTCACGCGCGCCTTCCGCGTCTGGACCGGGATGAGCCCGTCCCGCTACCGCCGCCGGCACGGCACGGGCCAGGCCTTGGCCTGACGCCCCGCTCCCCGATGCCCGATCAGGTTGCTAGTCCCGCCAGCGGGGATCGATCCGGTCCAGCTTGCGCAGCATCGCCGGCCAGACCAGGTCGCGCGCCATGCTGCTGCCTTCCGAGGAGCGGTGCGCCCCCATGGCGGCGACCACCGCGGGGTCCGCATCGTGCAGCGGACGGCCCATGGCCAACGTGCGGACCTGCACGGTGCAGGCCCATTCGAGAAAATAGGCGAGGGTGAACGCATCGGCGACCGTCGGGCCCAGCGCCAGCGTGCCGTGATTGCGCAGCAGCATGACGCTGCGCTCGCCAAGGTCCGCGACCAACCGGGCGCGTTCCTCCAGATGGAGGGCGACCCCTTCATATTCGTGGAAGGCGACGCCGCTCGCCAGCAGCATGGCCGTCTGGTTGAGCGGCAGCAGCCCCTCCTCCAGCGCGGATACGGCGACCCCATCCTTGGTATGCAGGTGGATCACGCAATGCGCGTCGGCGCGGGCGGCATGGACCGCGCTGTGGATGACAAAGCCAGCGCGGTTGACGCGATGCGGCGTCGGCGCGAGCAGGTTGCCGTCCAGGTCGATCTTGACCAGACTCGCGGGCGTGATCTCCTCGAACAGCCAGCCGAACGGATTGATAAGGAACGCGTCCTCGCCCGGCACACGCGCGGAAATGTGGGTCGCTACCAGATCGTCCCAGCCTTGCAAGGCGCAGAGCCGGTAGCAGGCGGCGAGATCCCGCCGAGTCGCTGCCTCGGCTTCGGTGATCGGCGTCGCGGGTCCGTCCAGAGGGGAAAAGGCTAGACTGGCCATGGGGGCCTCCTGTGGCTTCAGTTGAGCAGGGCGACCTGCACGTCGCGCAGCCCGCTATAGGCGTTGCGGCCGTGCGCGGTCTGCAGATTGTCGATCAGCAGCATGTCGCCATGGCTCCAGGGGAAGGCGATGCTGTGGCGCGACAGGACCGGATAGAGCGACGCGACGAAATCGTCCGGAATGGCGCCGCCATCGCCGAAGGTCGTGCGGTAGGGGAGCAGCCGCTCCGCGCCATAATGGCGGTCGTACAGGTCGAAGCGATCGCCCGTATTCTGGCGGTTGATTGTCTGCGTCGCGATCTGGTTGAACCACAGCGTCTCGCCGGTCGCGGGGTGGTCGATCAGCCCGCGCGCGCGATAGGCGACGGAGAGGCTGCCGTCGGGCAGCCAGCTTCCGTTCAGACCCATCGCGGCGCAATCGGCGATCGCCCGGTCGGGGTCCGTGGTGGAAAAGGCGTCGGTCCAGCTCTTGTGGAACGCGTCCAGCAGCGGATGCCCCGTACTGACGTCGGGCGCGCGGAAATTGCGTGTGTAGAGGACGCCGCGCGCCACGACCGCAGCGACGAAGGCGGGGGCGATCGCGCGGGTGACCCGGCGCATGTCGGCCAGGAACGTCTCGCCGCCGGTGACTGGAGGCGTTCGGCAATAGAAGGCGATCCGGGCAGGGAAATGGGGCAGATAAGCCATTTCCTGATGCATTCCCAGCACCGCCTGCGCGGGCGCGCTCGTCGCCTCGAACACGCGCGGCGCCAGTTGGGCGCGGGGAGAGGCACCGGCCAGATAGCCGAAATCGGTAGCGGCGAAACAGTCGACGAGGGCGCCGAACGCATCGGTATCGGGAATAGAGAAACCGCGCAGGACGAGCGCGCCATGATCGACCAGCAGCGCGTCGATCGCGGCGCGGTTTGCCCGGAACCAGCCTGCCACGGCGTCGATATCGGACCGCAGCGCCGGGTCGCGCGGCTGGACGAAGAGCGGCATCGGGCCTTCGCCAAAAGGGGTCAGGGCCACCGCGTCGCCCAGGACCGGGATCGTCATCGCGGCGACCGACGCCATCTTCCTCTCCTCGACGCCTGTCGCGTCCGGGCCGGAGTGTACGCCCCGGCGGTGCGATTTCAAGCCGGTCGTGTCACCGCAGCGCCCTCGCCTCCTGATGGGCGGCGATAGCGGACACTCGGCGAACGACTATTTGCAGGCGCCCTTCTCCCCACCGGGGAGAAGGATATGCAGCCCTGGAGCCGAAGGCTCCCAGGCGAAGTTGGATGAGGGGGCTCGACGCTGATGCCGCATTTTCCCGTGACGCTTCAGCACCCTCACCCAGCTTCGACTAACCCCGGCCTTCGCCGGGGCAAGTCTACGCAGCCCTCTCCCTCAAGGGAGAGGGGTAAGCCGACATTCCGCTTCCCACCCAAAGCCGCCCCCTATCGCAACCTGCCTTTCCCCGAAAAGTCCTTTCAAAATAGGATTTCATCTGCTCCATACTGTCGGATGACCCAGCCCGGCCCGGACCAGATCGCCATCGCCTTCACCCCCGTCCCGCTGGCGCGGCACCGCCATGACGGCTGGACCCCCAATACGCAGCGGCGCTTCGTCGATGCGCTGGGGGCGCTCGGGTCCGTGGGGCAGGCGGCGCGGGCGGTCGGGATGACGCGGGCGAGCGCCTATCGGCTGCGGGCGCGCGCCGGCGCGGAAAGTTTCGCCGCCGCCTGGGACCGGGCGCTCGATATCGGCCGCAGCCGGATGTTCGACATCGCCATGACCCGCGCGCTCGACGGCTATACCAGCATCCGCGTCGCGCGCGGCGGGGCGGTCACGCTCGATCCCGGCGTTGCGCGTCATCTGGTTATGGCGGCGATCCGCGACGCGCCGCCGCAACCTCCTTCAAAAGTGCCATAAGGTGACATTTCGACCCCGGATTTGCGGTGCTTTTGTCACTTTAGCGCGTGTCACCGCCCCATCATGTCCTTGGCGATGACGATCTTCATCACCTCCGACGTGCCGGCGAAGATGCGGAAGATGCGGGCGTCCTGGTAAAGCTGGCAGATCGGATATTCCTGCATGTAGCCGGCCGATCCGTGCAGTTGCAGGCATTCGTCGACGATCCGCCCCTGCACCTCGCTGGTTTTGAGTTTGAGCGAGGCGGCGGTCGCCTGATCCAATTGCCCCGCGTTGAACAGGCGCACGCAATGGTCGAGAAAGGCCTGGCAGGCGTTCACCTCGGTCTGCATCTCGGCGAGCTTGAACTTGGTGTTCTGGAAGTCCGCGACCGTCTGGCCGAACGCCTTGCGCTGCTGCACGAAATCGAGCGTC
>JBEVME010000106.1:0-3358 GCA_040508785.1 Sphingobium sp. | reverse complement strand
ATACTTCCCACGTCGTACGTGGCACCCGCAGCTTCCAAAGACACAGTTCCGGATTTAATTAATAATGAGCCGATCAGGCCCAATACCCTGCCGTCTGAACGAAAGGCAGCTTACTGTGATCACTACTCAAAAGCGGAATGGCGGCTTTCCACCACAACAGGCATTCAAGCCCCCGTCCGGCCCCCTGAACGAACGGCAGCTTACGGTAATCGCCGCCCGAAAGCGGATTGGCTGGTTCGTCACCAGTCTAAATCTTCAATCGTTCGCGCTTGTATCCGCCTGGTCGGTTCTCAACCTCTAACTCGTGACAACACCCGCGCCGCGACGTTGCTGCGCGCGGCCAGCTTACGACCATAGCGCAGCGCAGTGGACGGTGACGACCAGCGCAGCGCCTGCGCGATTCCGACCCCGTCCTCGCCGGCGGCAAACAAATCCTGCGTCAGCCCGACCCGCAACGAATGCGTAGAAAGGGCACGCACCGCCGCCTCGACCTCGCCGACCGGCATGACGACCAGCCCCTGATCGTAAGCGGCCAACGCCACGCGGCGGTAGATCGTGTTGACGCCCTGACGGGTGAGCGCGGCGGTGCCTACGGTATAGACCGTGCTTGCATCGCGCGCCGGCGTACCGCGGAGACGTTCCTGCCAGTGGCGCGTGTTGCCAGGAATGGCGTCATAGGGGACCGGCGGGACCGCCGCACGCGCGCGGCGACGATCGATCCCGACCCGGCGGAAGATCGGGCCGCTGCGGATCTCGCTGGCCTCGAGCCAGGCGCCGACCCGGCGCATGGTGTCGGGCGACAGCCACGCCCAGGCGCCTTGCCCCTCCTGATCGGTCTTCGACGAAGCGATGAAGAGCAGCGCCGAGCCGTCGTCGTGCGGATCGATCCGCTCTTCCTCGACCGCGACCAGTTCGCTGACCCTTAAGCCCGCATCATAGCCGAGTGACAGCAGTGCGGCATCGCGCAGACCTTGCAGATCGCCCCCACAGGCCGCCAGCAACGCGGTCAGTGTGAACCCCCTGGCGTGTGGATCAAGCACGGTCCCGAGGCGTAAGGGCGCCGCCTGCCGCTGCGCGGCGCCCCGGCGCCGGCGCACGCCCTTCAGCGCGGCGCGCACCATTGTATGGCTGGTCGGCAATGGGCCGGCGGTAAGGCCGCACAACTGGTGAACGCTGGCTAGGCTGGCGATCCGCCGCGCCAGCGTCGCCGGCTGCGCGCCCCGCGCCTCGAGCATGGCGAGATAGCGGACGAGCGTCTCGGGGTTGGCGGGCAACGGCGGCTGCCGCTCGTCGGCGCACCATGCGGTGTAACAGGCCAGATCAGCGGCCAGCGCCGCTTGGCTCGCCGCGGCGATCGCGGCGAGCTGCGTCGTGAAGCCGAGTTCGCTGACTGGCGCGGCGTCGGCCGGCAGCGCGGTGGCGATCAACCGGGTCAGCCGGACGTCGGTGGCCTCCGTGGTCCCCCGACGCCTCCGGGTCGGCAGTGCGGCGCCATTGATGCGGTGAATGACCACCTCGCTCATTGCAGCGGACCGACTGCCATCAAACCCGCATTTCGCATGGCATTCCTACCTATAAATCTGCTGCTGTTGTTACCATAATGTCCGATTATGGTAAGTTCCTAAAAATCCTATGGTGGCCTGCCTAGCAATCGGCTGATTACTATCATACCATATGTTGATGTCTCAAGGCTGGCTCACGCTCGCGTATTATTTCGGGCGTCTCGACGGCGCGGTGCACTTCGCCGATGCGTCGCATCGCGCAATGGTTGCCCAAGCGCGCGTCGCGGCCGCCTGGCGGGCTTTCCGGCGCGATGCAGGCGCCGGCGACACCGGGATTGCCCACGCCGGCTCGCATGATGCCGCATCGATCCTCCTCACCGACGATCCGCGCCGTGATGCCGTCGTGCTGTGGCTGGCCGACCACGGCACGCCGGCGATCGCCGCAGCGGCCGGGGCCGTCGCACGCATGGTCGACGCGCAGCGGCGGTTCGCACCCGACGCCATGGCGCTGATCGAGACCACACAGGCCGCGTTGCGGGCCGGCAAGACCAGGGGTGAGCTGGCGGGCGCCACCGACTTGCCCGACCCGAGCGGCGATGATCAACTACACATGGTCCGTGCGGCGATCGGGGCGATCGACACGCTCATCGACGATCCCGATTTTGCCGAGGCGCAGGGGTATGAGGCGTCAATCGACCTGCCAGTCGGGGCGTTGCATCATCATGTCACCGCGGCGCCGGCGGGCTGCTGGGCGCTCAACCTCGCGCTGCTAGGCGAGCGCGTCGCTGATCGGCCATGCGTGGCTGGCGCCATCCCCCGCGCCGTATTCCGACGCGATCTCGACGCTGGGGAGCGCGCCGACTTTCTCTGCGATCACTGGACTCGCGCCGGGCGAGAAAGCGTCCTGTGCGTCGAGCAGACCCACCGGCGTTATGCCCGCGGCACCGCGGCGCTGTCGGACCGCTCGCGCAACGCTCGCGTGCGCGACGCATGGGCGCTGATTGTCGCGCTGGGGCCGCTCCGGCGGATCCACGTTGCACGTGCATTGGGTCTGACCAGAGCTGGCGCGGACATCCAGGCGCATGCGCTCGCGCGCGCGCGGCTCGTCACGCTCGAAATTGGTGGGCGCATGCAGCCGACACGGTCTTCAGCAATCAGCCGCATGCCCACCCGCCTCGATGATCTAGCCCTTGCTGTCGCAACCGAGGATCTCGATGCCAGTTTGGCGTTGGTAGATCGGCTGTTGGCTACGTCCCCAACCTGCGTACCTCGACCTGCTTCATACGCTGCAGCTGCCGCGATTAAATACGGCGATGGTCGATGATGACCATGGGTCGAATATCTTGCCGCACGCTTGTGTTCGCAAGGCGCCCTCTTACCCTAGCCGTTTCCAGCATCTGCTTATCGGCCGCCGGTGTCGCGACTGAGGGAGGCGAACCTTAGGCGAATGAACGATAGATCGCTTCACCGAACATCGCCAACGTGACAGTCGATACGCCGACAATGAATGCCCAATACCTCCTGGGATCACTCGTCAGCGTCGCTTGTCGATATGCCGCTGGGGGCACGGAGCAGATGAAGCCTGCCCGTCTCTAGCTGGATCGCCACTGAAACCATACCGATCGCAGCAAGCATAAACTTGAACTAGATAGAGCCTGTCTTGACCGTTTCTTAGCACAAGAACGGTGCCGCCCGCCAGCCGGCCGAAGAAACGACGCAACCGGCGATCGAGATCTGCAATGTCACGCACGATCACGAGTGCCTATCCTAATGATAATCACCCGCAACAAGAAATCGTATACTTGGCTTAAGTGCGTCGACGCCTCGACGTGTCGACACCGCGACGGGTCGATGGG
>JBEVME010000108.1:0-21721 GCA_040508785.1 Sphingobium sp. | reverse complement strand
CTTCGGCGGGAGACATGGCGCACCCGCCAGCGCCTCGGGCGGCGGCAAAGCCACAGCGGGTCATGTCGGTGAACCAGTGCGTGGACCAGCTGGTTCTCGCCCTGCTTCCGCCTGAACGTATCGCGTCGGTCACCTGGCTGTCGCGCGACCCCGACGGATCACTGATGGTCAAGGAGGCGGCGCGCGTCGGCGTCAATCATGGCCTGTCCGAGGAGGTCGTGCGGCAGAAGCCGGACCTCGTCGTCGCGGGCAGTTTCACGACGCCGGCTACCCGCGCGCTGCTCAAGCGCATGGGCTATCCGATGATCGAGGTGGATCATGCCGAAGGCTTCGAGAACATCAGGCGGATTACCCGGCAGGTTGCGAAGGCTTTGGGGGAAGAAGCGCGGGGCGAGGCGCTGATCGCACGGATGGACCGGCAACTTGCCGAGCTGGCGCGTGACCCGGGGCCGCGACTGCGCGTCGCCGCATGGGACGGGGCCGGTTTCAACGCGAGCGAGGGATCGCTCAACAATGCGGTGCTGCAGGCGGCGGGCGCGGTCAATGTCGCCAATCGCCCGCCGGCTACCAGCTACGGCCGTCCCGATGTCGAGGTTTTGCTCGCGACCGCCCCCACCCTGCTGGTGAAGGGCGCGGGGCTGGGCCGCAAGCCGGGTCTGCGCGACAATGTCGAGCGGCATCCACTGGTTCGCCGCTATTGGGACGGACCGCGTACGCTGACGATCCGGCAGGCCACTTATCAATGCGGCACGCCTATGGTCGGTGACGCCGCCGTTGCCCTCCGCGCCGAGCTGCGCGCCGCGGCCGCGCGTGTGAAGGCCCCATCGCCCTTCGCGCCGACGAGGGATCTGTGAACCGCTGGCTTGCGCCCATCCTGACGCTGCTGCTGGTCAGCGCGGCGTTGCTTTCCGTCCTTGCGGGGACGGTATGGCTGGCACCGGGACAAGCGTGGGAGGCGCTATTTTCCTCGACGATTGACCTGCCCGGCCTGATCGTGCGGGAAATCCGCCTGCCACGCACCATCCTCGCCATGGCGATCGGCGCGAGCCTCGGCCTCTCGGGTGCGACGCTGCAAGGTCTTCTGCGCAACCCGCTGGCCGAACCAGGGCTGCTGGGTGTGACCTCGGGCGCCTCGCTCGGCGCGGTCATCGCCATCTATTTCGGCTTCGCGTCCAGCTTCGGGCTGGCGACGCCGCTGTTCGCGCTGACGGGTGCTTTCATAACGGCAGGCATTGCGCTGATGCTGGCCCGCAGCGGCGGCACGCTGGCATTGATCCTGACTGGCGTCGCGATCAGCAGCATCACCATGGCGCTGGTCATGCTGGCGCTCAACCTCGCCCCCAACCCCTATGCCGCCTATGAGATCATGACCTGGCTGATGGGATCGCTCAGCGATCGCAGCTGGGACCATGTCATGCTCGCCCTGCCGTTCGTGCTGCCCGGTCTAATCCTGTTGTTGTTCACGGCGCGGGCGCTCGACGCACTCACCCTGGGCGAGGTGCAGGCTGAAAGTCTCGGCGTGCCGGTGGCTCGCATCCGCCTGCTGGCGCTCGCTGGCACGGCGCTCAGTGTCGGGGCGGCGACATCCATCGCCGGGTCGATCGGCTTCGTCGGCCTGATGGCTCCGCATCTGGTCCGCCCGCTGGTCGGGCATCAGCCGGGCAAGGTGCTGCTTCCGGCGATGCTGGCGGGCGCGCTGCTGGTGACACTGGCCGATGTCGCCACACGCACGCTCGTGTTCGGCGGAGCGCCGCTCAACATAGGCGTGTTTACGAGCCTGATCGGCACGCCCTTCTTTCTCTGGCTGATCCTGCATGTGCGGAGGCGCACGGCATGAGCGACCTCGTCCTCGACCATATCGTCGCGCGGCGCGGCGAACGCACGATTCTCGACAACCTGTCGCTGCGCTTCGCCGCCGGGCGGCTGACCGCCGTCATCGGTCCCAACGGTGCGGGCAAGAGCACGATGCTGGACGTCGCGGCGGGTCTACTTGCGCCCGATGGCGGCGCGGTCCAACTGGGCGAAACGCCTCTGCCGGCGATCGGTCGGAAGGCGCTGGCGCAGCGCCGGGCCTATCTGCCGCAGCGGGCCGCGGTCGAATGGCCGGTCAGCGTGGAACGAGTCGTGGCGCTCGGCCTCACACCCAGCCTCCCGGCCTTCGGGGCACTGCCGGATGCGCTGGTGCCCGCCGTCGAGGACGCGTTGGCCGCCTGCGACCTGCTTGCGTTGCGTGATCGGCCCGCGACCACCTTATCGGGCGGCGAACTGGCGCGGGCAATGCTGGCGCGCGCGATTGTGGGCGATCCCGAACTTCTGATCGTGGACGAGCCAACCGCCGGCCTTGATCCGCGCCATGCGATCGACGCAATGCGACGGCTGCGGGCGCGGGCCGACGCCGGGCGAACGGTGATCCTTGCCATCCACGATCTCGATCTCGCGCTCAATCATGCGCATGATCTGGTCACGATCCGTGACGGGCGCTTGCTCGCCGCTGGTTCGGTCGAGACGGTGGCGACCGAAGCGATGCTGAGCGCGCTGTACGATGTGCGGGTGCGCCTAAACCGCGACGCCGACGGAATGAGTGTCCGTTTTCTGGAGCAGAAATGATGGAAGCCGCCGATTTCGACATGATCGCCGATCTGGCGATAGACCCTTCCAACGGCTGGAGCATCGGCAGTTTTGGCGCGATCGGTGAGTTCGTGCGCGATGCGGACGAGCCGGCGAACATCCGCCGTGAGCCGGCGCGGCTGGAAATCGTCACGTCGCGCGGAGGGATGCGCATCGCGCTGGCGGAACCGCTCACCGCCATCGCCTGGGACAGTCTGTCGGCGGATGGAGAAAGCTGGGGCCACAGCCTCGCCTTCTGCTGCCAACGTCCGCAAACCACATCGCGCGTCATCAAAAGTCTTGGGGCCGACAGCGATGCGCTGAACGAGGGCGATCGTGGCGATCGGCTGTTCGATCTTGGCGTGGGCAGCGGCATCGTGGTGATGGCGCTCCGAACCGGCGATGCGGGGCTGATCGCGGCCCTCGAAGCGCTGGAGGGACAGGCCCTGCTGAGCGCGCCGGCGATCATGGGTGAAGTGCTGCGCGCCCAGCCCCACCGCGTGCTGCTCTCTCCCGCGGGACGGATCGAGGTGTTCCAGCCGATCCCGCCGGCGGACGGGAAGTCGCCGGTCGGCCCGCACACCCATCTGCTGACCAAGCTGATCCCCAAGGACCGGCCGCATTCCGCGAACGTGCCCATACCCGAAGGCCTTCAGGCGGCGATCAGCGTCCATCCGCGATCGCCCTGGCGCACCATGCTGGGCGAACGGCATGATTTCATTCCTGCTTATGACGACGCGTTTGCCCCTTGGCTTGAACGCTTCGGGTTGCCCGAGGACGGCGCCATCGAGCGCCGGCTTCGAGAACTGATCGAAAGCGGCGCTGCACCGGAATTCGCCGATTGGCCTGATACGCGCCGTGGCCGGACGAAGGCGCGTATCGTGCTGCGGCGCATGGCCGCCGCCGGCGACAACCGCGTTGCGTCCTGGCGCGCCTTGCATGACCGCACGCCCGTTGAAATCGAAGAAGGAGAAGAAGCGTGAGCAAAGTGCCTACGACCGTCATCACGGGCTTCCTCGGCGCGGGAAAGACCACGCTCATCCGGCATCTGTTGCAGAATGCGAAGGGGCGCCGGCTGGCGCTCGTCATCAACGAATTCGGCGACATCGGCGTCGACCGCGAGCTGGTGAAGGGATGCAATGACGAGGCCTGTCCCGAGGACGACATCGTCGAGCTGGCCAATGGCTGCATCTGCTGCACGGTCGCGGACGATTTCCTGCCGACGATGCAGAAGCTGCTCGACCGTCCCAATCCGCCGGACCATATCATCATGGAGACGTCGGGGCTGGCGCTGCCCAAGCCACTGGTGAAGGCGTTCCAGTGGCCCGACATCCGCACCCGCGCCACCGTGGACGGTGTCATCGCGCTGATCGACGCGGACGCGGTCGCGGCCGGGCGTTTCGCGACAGACGAAGTCGCGCTGGCGGCGGCGCGCGCGGCCGACCCCAATCTCGATCATGACAGCCCGCTGGAGGAGCTGTTCGAGGAGCAGCTGGTCTGCGCCGACATGGTCGTGCTCAACAAGACCGATCTGGTCGATGCCGACACGCTGCGCGCGGTCGAGGCGCAGGTGCTTGCCGAGACGCGCGCGGGCGTCAAGATCGTCCATGCAGATCATGGCGCGATCGATCCGGGCGCGCTGCTGGGCCTGGTGGCGGCGGCGGAAGACGATCTGGACGCCCGCCCGTCGCATATCGACGGTCTGGAAGAGCATGACCATGACGATTTCGACAGTTTCATCATGGCGGGCGGCGAAGTCGCGGACATCGACGCGCTGGTCGCGCGGCTGGGCGAAACGATCGCCGCCCATGACGTGCTGCGCGTCAAGGGCATGGTCGCGATCGCCGGCAAGCCTTCGCGCCTCGTTATCCAGGCGGTTGGGCCGCGCATCCAGCATTATTTCGACCGCGCCTGGAGAAGCGACGAACGCCGCGTCACCCAGCTGGTCGTGATCGGTCAGAAGGGGCTGGATCGCGGGAGCATCGAGGGCGCGCTGGGAGCCGTGATCGGCTGATGCATCTCCTGTCCGCCACTCCGGGAACGATTACCAACGGCGACGAGGCCATCGACCTCGACCAGTCGCCGGGCGACATCGTGATCCTGACGGTGGCGGACAGCGAACTCGCCTGCTTCGCCAAGACGGCCGCCGCGCTGCCGGAGGGCGCTCCAAGCGTTCGTCTCGCCAACCTGTTGCAGCTCAGACATCCCTATTCGGTCGATCTCTATGTCGAGAAAGTGATCGCCCACGCCAAGTTCGTCTGCGTCATCCTGCTCGGCGGCAAGAACTACTGGCCCTATGGTATCGACGAGATCGCGCAGGTGGCGCGGGAGCGGGGCATCACCTTCGCGGCCATCGCCGACGGGCGAGAGGCGGACCCGGCGCTCGACCGCGCTTCTACCGTGCCGCCCGCGCTGATCGGACGGCTGCGCGACTATCTGCGGCAGGGCGGCACGGCCAATGCGCTGGCGTTCCTGCGCACGGCGGCGCGGACGATCGGGCGGGACGCGGGAATGCCCGACGATCCCGTACCGGTCGCTGACGCTGGGCTATATCTGCCCGGCATCGACAGGCCGGGTATTGCCGATCTCAGGGCGCGCTGGAACGACGGCGCCCCCGTCGCCTGCCTCATCTTCTATCGCGCGCTGATGGTCGCCGGCACGCTGGACGCGGTCGATGCCGTGGTCGGGGCGCTGACGGCGCGGGGTTTCAACGTGGCGGCCGTCCATGTCCGGGCGCTCCGCGAGCCGTTCGCGATCGACTGGCTCGGCGGCCTGCTGGGCGAGATAGCGCCCGACGTCATCGTCAACGCCACGAGCTTTGCGGCCTCATCCTCGTCCGAACCGCGCAGCCCAAGCGTGTTGGAGTGGGCGGACTGCCCGATCCTTCAGGTCGCCTTTGCGGGTGTCGAGGAAGCGGAGTGGCAGTCGGCGGCGCGCGGACTTGGCCCCCGCGACCTCGCGATGAACGTGGCCCTCCCCGAGGTCGACGGACGCATCTTCACCCGCGCCGTAGCCTTCAAGGCCGCCGAACGGTTCGACGAAGTGACGCAATGCGGCATCATCGTGCCGCGCGTTGCACCCGACCGGGTCGACTTCGTCGCCGATCTGGCGATCAACTGGGCGCGGCTGCGCCGAACGCCCGCGGCGGAGCGCCGCGTGGCACTCGTCCTCGCAAATTATCCCAATCGCGACGGACGCATCGGCAACGGCGTGGGACTCGATACGCCGGCCAGCGCCGCCGCCATATTGGCCGGTTTGCGGACGGCAGGCTATGATGCAGGCAACGCGCCGGAGGATGGCGCCGCCTTGATGCGCCTGATGACAGGCGGCGTAACCAATGATCTATCCTCGCTCGACCGCCCTGGCGAAGTCGCTCTGTCGCTGGATGACTATCGCGCCGCCTTCAGTGCGATCCCGCCCACCGCGCGCGCTGCGATGCTGGAGCGCTGGGGCGAACCGGAAGCCGACCCATTCGTCCGCGATGGCGCCTTTCGTCTGGCCGTCCACCGCTTCGGCCAAGTCGTAGTCGCGGTGCAGCCCGCGCGCGGCTATAATATCGATCCCAAGGAGAGCTACCACGATCCGGCGTTGCCGCCGCCGCACGCCTATCTCGCCTTCCACGTCTGGCTGGCGACGCAGTTTCGCGCTCAAGCCGTCGTGCATGTCGGCAAACATGGCAATCTGGAGTGGCTGCCCGGCAAGGCCGTGTCGCTGTCGGAGGACTGCTTCCCGGAAATCTGCGCCGGTCCCGTGCCTCAACTCTATCCCTTCATCGTCAACGATCCCGGCGAGGGCACGCAGGCCAAGCGCCGCATTGGCGCGGTCATCATCGATCACCTGACACCGCCACTGACGCGTGCCGAAAGCTATGGGCCGTTGAAGCAGCTGGAAGCGCTGGTCGACGAATATTATCTCGCGGCCGGTATGGACCCGCGCCGGCTCGACCGGCTGCGGCGCGACATCATCGACCTCGCCCGATCGCAGGGTCTGGACAAGGATGCCGGGGCGGAGGGCGATGGCGACGACGCCCTGTCCGCGATCGACAATTATCTTTGCGAATTGAAGGAACTGCAAATCCGCGACGGGCTGCATGTTTTCGGACGATCGCCCGAAGGCCGGCTGCGCCGCGACCTGCTCGTCGCACTAGCCCGGACGCCGCGCGGCTACGACCATGAGGGGCAACTATCCCTGCTGCGTGCGATGGCGGATGACCTCGATCTGGCCTTCGATCCGCTCGACTGCCGCATGGGGGACCGATGGGACGGCGCGCGGCCGCAGGCGCTGGTGGACGTGTCCGATGACCCCTGGCGCACCCACGGCGATACCGTGGAGCGGCTGGAATATCTGGCGCAACGGCTGGTCGAGGGCGTGCCGGCACCCGGACCTCACAGCGCCGCCGTCCTCACCGCGATCGGCGATGATCTCGCACCGCGCATCGATCGATGCGGTCCGTGCGAGATGGATGCGCTGCTGCGCGGTCTCGACGGCCGCTTCGTCCTGCCCGGCCCGTCAGGTGCGCCGACCCGCGGGCGTCCCGACGTGCTTCCCACGGGCCGCAACTTCTTTTCGGTCGATACCCGCGCCGTGCCCACGGCCGTCGCCTGGGAACTGGGACAGACATCCGCGCAGCTTCTGGTCGACGACTATCTCCAGCGCGAAGGAGAATATCCGCGCGCCATCGCCTTGTCGGCCTGGGGCACCGCCAACATGCGCACCGGCGGCGACGACATCGCACAGGCGCTCGCACTGATGGGCGTGCGGCCGCGTTGGGAATGGACGTCTGGCCGGGTCGTGGGCTTCGAGATGATCACGCTGGCCGAGCTTCGCCGTCCCCGCGTCGACGTCACCTTCCGCGTATCCGGCTTCTTCCGTGACGCGTTTCCCGAACAGATCAACCTGATCGACAGTGCGGCGCGGGCCGTCATGGCGCTGGACGAGCCGGAAGAGGACAACCCGGCCGCCGCGCGGCACCGCCGCGAAGCCGCTACGCTGGTGGAGGCGGGGCAGGATCAGGAGGTCGCCCTTCGGCGTGCGGGCGCGCGCGTGTTCGGATCGAAGCCGGGCGCCTATGGAGCGGGATTGCAGGCGATGATCGACGAGCGGCTGTGGCACGACCGCGCGGACCTGGCGGGCGTCTATCTCGATTGGGGCAGCTACGCCTATGGCGCGGGCGTCGAAGGCGAAGCCGAACGCGATCTGTTCGCCGAGCGCCTCACGCAAGTTGACGCCGTCGTCCAGAACCAGGACAATCGCGAGCACGACCTGCTCGACAGCGATGACTATTACCAGTTCGAGGGCGGGATCGCGGCCGCCATCGAGCATCTGAAGGGCGCAAAGCCGCACAGCTATCATAACGACCACAGCCGCCCGGAACGTCCCGTCATCCGCACGCTGGAGGATGAGATCGGCCGCGTCGTGCGTGGGCGCGTGACCAATCCCAAATGGATCGCGGGCGTCATGCGCCACGGATACAAGGGCGCGTTCGAGATCGCCGCCTCGGTCGATTATCTGTTCGCCTTCGCCGCCACCACCCATGCAGTGCGGGACCATCATTTCGATGCGGTCCATGCCGCCTTTATCGAGGACGAGGCGGTGCGCGCCTTCATGGCGCAGGCCAACCCCGCCGCCCTTCGTGAAACCGCCGCACGGCTCGCCGAAGCGCTGGAGCGTGGCCTGTGGAAACCCAAATCCAACAGCGCGGGCCTGCTGCTCGCCAGCTTGGCAGACCCTTTGGCAGGAGCATGACGATGGCGGAGCGCACCGAGGAACAGCACAAGGCCAAGATGCAGAAGAAGCAGGCGGCCCACGACCGGATCGTCGCCGGCAAGACCGTCGAGAAGGGCCTGCTGATCGTCCACACCGGCAAGGGCAAGGGCAAGACCACCGCTGCGCTCGGCATGGTCGTCCGCGCGATCGGCCATGGCAAGAAGGTCGGCGTCGTCCAGTTCGTGAAAGGCGCGATGACCACCGGCGAGAAGGCCGTGTTCGACGCTTTCCCCTTGCAGGTCGAATTCAAGCCGATGGGCGAGGGCTTCACCTGGAACACGCAGGACCGCACCCGCGACATCGCGCTTTCGCGCGCGGCGTGGGAGGAGGTGAAGCGCATGATCGCCGATCCTGCCTACGACATGGTGCTCGCCGACGAACTCAACATAGTGCTGCGCTACGACTATCTGCCTCTGGACGAAGTGATCGCCGTTTTGGAAGCGCGGCCGGACATGAAGCATGTCATCGTCACCGGCCGCAATGCGCCCGAGGCGCTGATCGAGGTGGCCGATCTGGCGACCGAAATGATGCTGCTCAAGCACCCCTTCCGCGAGCAGGGCGTCAAGGCGCAGGCCGGAATCGAATTTTGAAGATGCGCGACCTAGCGCGATGCCGTGGCGGCGCCCAATGCCTGCGCGGCCCGCACATAAGCGGGGCCGCCACAGACCGTCCATGCCTGCGGAATGCTGATCCTCTTCATATCCTTGAGGACGGGGTGATGCAGCATTTCCGTGCCCTGGTCGGTCACCCGGTCGGTCGCGCTTTCCAGCACGAGAAAGTCGGGTCGCGCAGCCGCCATCTCCTCAAGGCTCATTTGCGAGAGAGGCGGCTTTCCGAGCTTGCCTGCCAGATTGACGAGGCCCACGCGCTGCATCAGGTCGTCGATCAGCGTGCCGGTGCCGGTCAGATAACCACGGCGCTGATAATAAGCGGCGACGAGGCCGGGCCGCGCCTTGCCGATCCGCGCCAGATCGGCGTTCATGCGCGCGATCAGCGCTTCGCCGCGCTCCGGATGGCCGACCGCCCTTGCGACATCGCGGATCGATGCGAGGATCGCATCATAGGTCTCCGCCGACTTGAGATCGACCGCACGATAATTTTGCGCTTTCAGCACCGCGATCGCCGGGTTGCGGCGGGCCGGCATGCCGATCACCAGATCGGGATCGGCCGCGAGAACCTCCTCCGCCGATCCGCCCAGGATCGGGAGGCCCCGCGCCTGCGCGGCTGCGGCGGACATTTGCGGATCGAGGGCGTTGTGGGTCAGGCCCGCAATCTGCGAGCGGTCGGCCAGCGCCAGCACCAACTGGTCGGCACAAAGGTTGAGCGAGACGATACGGCGCGGAACCGGCGGCTGCCGGTCCAGCGAGGCCGCCGCCAGCCCGAAAGCGGCCGCGCCCGCGCACAGGATCGCGGCCATGCCGCCCAGCCGAAGCAAGATATCATGACGTTTCATCCGGCCCATCCCTTAACGACACGACCCCAGGACACAAGCGTGACGGGGCGCCTATCCGATGCGAGGCATTTGTGCACCAGATCATTCCCATAGGATCACGCCATAGAGGCCTGATCCCGCTGTTGTTCGTCGGGCTGGCCATCGTGGCTGTCGCCTCGCTCGGCTTCGGCCCGGTCGCCCTGACGCCTGATCGCCTGTTCGCGGCCATGACGGGTCATGGCGATCGGGTGGCCAGCGTCATCCTGTTCGACCTGCGCCTGCCGCGGACCATCATCGGGCTGATGGTCGGCGGGATGCTGGGCCTCGCCGGCGCGGTCATGCAGGGCTATCTGCGCAACCCCCTTGCCGAACCCTCGGTTCTGGGCGCGTCCAACGCCGCCGCTCTGGGTGCCGTCGCCGCCATCTATTTCGGCATTGCGCAATGGCACGTCGTGATGCTGCCGCTGCTGGCGATCCTGACCGGACTGGCGGCGCTGGCGCTGCTGTTCCTTCTGGCGGGCCGGTCGGAAAGTCCGCTGACCCTGATCCTGGCGGGCATCGCCATTTCCACGCTAACAGGCGCGGGCATCAGCCTGGCGCTCAACCTGTCGTCAAACCCCTTCGCCGCGATGGAGATCATGGCCTGGCTGATGGGATCGATCGAAAACCGATCGATGGAACATGTGTGGATCGCACTGCCCTGCATCCTGCTGGGCGCCGCGCTGTTGCTGATCGACGGGCGCGCGCTCGATGCGCTGTCGCTCGGCGAGGACGGCGCGCGATCGCTCGGCGTCGACCTGGCTCGCACGCGCCTTCGCCTGCTGGTAGGGATTGCGGTGGGGGTGGGCGGCGCGGTGGCCGTCGCGGGCTCGATCGGCTTTGTCGGCCTCATCGTGCCGCATATCGTGCGACCGTTGACCGATCGCAGTCCGTCCGCGATCCTGCTTCCGTCCATGCTGGGTGGCGCGGTGCTGCTGACCGGCGCGGACATTTTGGTCCGGCTGATCCCGACGACCAACGAACTCAAGCTGGGCGTCGTGACCGCGTTTCTGGGCGTGCCGGTCTTCCTGATCCATCTGCTTCGGGAGCGCCGCACATGGTGACGATCACGCTCGACCATCTCTCGGTGGCTCTGGGCCGGCGTGCCGTGTTGCGCGATGTCACCGCTCAATTCGAACCCGGAACGCTGACCGGCATCATCGGGCCCAACGGCGCAGGCAAGTCCACGCTGGTCAGGGCCATGCTGGGCCTCATACCGCTGACGAGCGGGACCGTACGCTTCGACGGAGAGGACCGGGCCGGTCTCGCGCCACGCGACCTGGCGCGCAGGATCGCCTATCTGCCGCAGGGCCAGACGCTGCATTGGCCGCTCAGCGTCGAGCGGGTCGTGGCGCTCGGTCGTCTGCCGCATCTGGCGCCGCTGTCCCGGATCGGATCGACCGATCGCTCGGCGATCACGCAAGCGATGGCGCGCGCCGACGTCGCCCATCTTGGCGAACGCGACGCCACGCAGCTGTCCGGCGGCGAGCGCGCCCGCGTGATGCTGGCGCGAGCATTGGCCGTCGGTGCCGCTGCACTGGCGGTGGACGAGCCGCTCGCCTCGCTCGATCCGGGCCACCAGATCGACGTGATGGACCTGCTCGCCCGCGAGGCGCGCAGCGGGACGACCGTGGTCGCGGTGCTGCACGACCTCACCATGGCGGCGCGCTACTGCGACCGGCTCATCCTCATCGACGAAGGGGAAATGGTGGCCGAAGGGACGCCGGCTCAGGTCCTGACCACGAAACGCCTGCGCGAAGTGTACGGGATCGCCGCCCATATCGATTTTGCCGCCGCCGCGCCGATGATCGTTCCCCTGGACCGTCTTCGCTGACCCGCCGCTTCCCTCGACCTTTTGCAGCGCCGGCTTGTCGTGGCCGGTCAGGATATTGTTTGATGCCCTCACTTTCCCTGATTCCCTTCCTTCTCCTGTCGTCCACTCCCGCCCTGGCCGACCAGCAGGCGCCCCAGCCCGACGCCGCCGCAACCTCTGTTCCCGGTCTGGAGAAAGCGACGGCAGAAATTCTCGTGACGGCGACCAGGATCGCCGTACCGATCGACACGGTCGCGGCATCGCTCACTGTCCTCGACGAGGCGTCGATCGACCGGGCGCAGGATATCGGCCTCAGCGAACTTCTGCTGCGTACGCCCGGCGTCAGCCTGTCGCGGAACGGCGGCTATGGCACTGACACATCGCTCCGCATCCGTGGCGCGGAGAATGAGCAGACGGTCGTCGTCATCGACGGTGTCAAGCTCAACGATCCGGCTTCGGCGGGAGGCGGGTATAATTTCGCGAACCTGCTGGTGGGTGATGCCGAACGGATCGAGCTATTGCGTGGTCCACAGTCGATCCTGTGGGGAAGCCAGGCGATAGGCGGTGTCGTCAATATCGTTACGGCCCTTCCGGACGAGCCGCTGGAAGGCAGCTTCGACATCGAGGCTGGCTCCCGCGAGACAGTGAGCGCCCGCGCGGCGGCGGGCGGCCATAGCGGTCCGGTCCGCTGGCGCATTGGCGGCCAGACCTTCACGACAGCCGGCATTTCCGCCATCGCGCCCGCCTTTGGCGGCCGCGAGGCTGACGGCTATCGCAATCGACAGCTGACCGGACGGGCCGAAATCGCGCTGGCCGGCAACCTGACGGTCGACCTGCGCGGCTATTATGCGAGCGGCCGCAGGGAGTTCGACTCGACGACCGCCGACAACCCTGCCTTTGGCCTCACCCGCGAGTTTGTCGGCTATGCCGGTCTACGGCTCGACCTTCTGGATGGCCGCTTCCGCAATCGTATCGGCTATGGCCATACCGATACCGACCGGGACAATTTCGATCCCCGTCTCGAACGGACGCGAACCTTCGATTCCGCCGGGCGCAACCAGCGCCTCGAATATCAGGGCAGCCTTGCCATAGCCGAAGGATGGACGGCCCAATTCGGTGTCGAGAATGAACGCTCGCGCTTCCGCAGCGTGTCGCCGCCCGCGTCCCTCTCCGTACCGATCCCGCAGCCTGCGCGTGGTCGCGCGGAGATCACGAGTGTCTATGGGCAGCTTTCGGTCGAGCCGCTCTCCGGGCTGACCATGACCGGCGGCGTGCGACATGACGACCATAGCCGCTTCGGCGGACGGACATTGGCTTCCGCCGGCGCGATATGGGCGCTGTCCACCGGCACGGTCCTGCGCGCGAGCTATGGCGAGGGCTTCAAGGCGCCCACTCTCTACCAGCTCTTTTCCGAATATGGGAACCAGGGCCTGGCGCCGGAGCGTGCGCATGGCTGGGAAGCCGGCGTGGAACAGAGACTGATGGATGGCCGCGTCCGCTTCGGCGGGCTGTGGTTTGACCGGACGACCACCGACCAGATCATCTTCAACAGCTGCGCGGCCGGTTCGACGCTTGCGCTCTGCTATCAGCCCGGCAGCACGACCATCCGCCGCAGCGGCTATTATCAGAATGTCGCGCGGGCACAGGCGCATGGCATAGAGGCGCAGGCCAGCGTCGAGCCAGTGCGGGGCCTGCTGATCGACGGCAATTACAGCTGGACGGTATCGGAGGACCGGTCGCCCGGCGGCGCGAACGAGGGCCGCTGGCTGCCGCGTCGTCCGCGTAATCAGGCCAATGCTTCGATCAGCTATGCCTGGCCGTTCGGACTGACCACCGGTGCCGCGCTGCGCTGGTCGGGCAAAAGCTATGACAATGCCGCGAACAGCGTGAGACTGGACAGCTATACACTTGTCGATCTGCGCGCAGAGCTTTTGCTGCACGAGCGCCTGCGCCTGTTCGCTCGTGCCGAGAACCTGTTCGACCAGAACTATATGACAGCCTATCGATACGGCACATTGGGTCGAAGCATCTATGCCGGCTTGCGTGGCCGATTTTGAAAGGGAAGATGCCGATGCTCAAACCCGTGTTACCCGGACCCGCCATCGTTGCGTGCAGCACCTGCCGCCTTTCCGCCGATGCGCGCGAGGATGCTCTTGGCGTGCGTGGAGGCATGCGTCTGGTGGAGGCGCTGCGCGCCGTGCAGGCGTCGGACCCGCGCTACGCCGCCGTGCAGATCCAGGAGATGCCTTGCCTGTTCGCTTGCACCGAACATTGCACCATTCATCTGCGCGCGCAGGGCAAGGTCAGCTATGTGCTGGGCCGCTTCACGCCCGACCCGCAAGCGGCGCGCGCCATCCTCGACTACGCTGTTCAATATGCTGAGAGCGAGCATGGCCGCGTGCCCTTCAAGCAATGGCCTGAAGGCGTGAAGGGCCATTTCATCACCCGATCCCCGCCGGAAGGATATGTCGCGGAATGAGCTTTGCTTGCCAATCCGATTTGGATGCCGCGCTCGGCGCGCTTCCCGCGCCCGACGCAAGCGCCGCTGCGAAGGCGCGTGCGCGCCAGGGGCAACTGACCAAGCCGCCGGGATCTCTCGCGCGTCTCGAGGACATCGCGATTTTCTTCGCGGGCTGGCAGGGCGTGGAGAAGCCCGTTCTGGAAGCCG
This sequence comes from Sphingobium sp., assembly GCA_040508785.1. Lineage (GTDB taxonomy): Bacteria > Pseudomonadota > Alphaproteobacteria > Sphingomonadales > Sphingomonadaceae > Sphingobium. The sequence goes on along the minus strand of JBEVME010000108.1, from coordinate 7,396 downwards.
GGCGGGCGCTGATCTTCGCGGGCAATCACGGCGTTACAGTCCACGGCGTCAGCGCCTTCCCGCTGGAAGTCACCGCGCAGATGGTAGCGAATTTCGCCAACGGCGGCGCGGCGATCAACGCGCTCGCGGCCGCATCCGGCTTGGACCTGCGCGTGGTGCCGCTGGACCTCGACCGGCCGACCGCGGATTTCACGCGCCACGCGGCGATGAGTGAGGCGGAATGCCTCGCGGCACTTTGCGCGGGCGCGGACGCCGTCGATCCTGGCGAGCACCTGATCGTCGTGGGCGAAATGGGTATCGGCAATTCGACCGCGGCGGCGGCGCTGGCGGCGCGCAGCTTCGGCGGCTCCGCCACCCAATGGGTCGGGCCGGGGACCGGCCTCGACAAGGAGGGTGTCGAGCGCAAGGCAAAGGTCGTCGCTGACGCGCTGGCTTTCCATGATGCCGCGCCGCGTACCGCCTTCGAAACGCTGCGGCGCGTTGGCGGGCGGGAGATTGCTGCAATCGCAGGCGCCGTGCTGCGTGCGCGCCACTTGCGGATCCCAGTGATCCTGGATGGCTTCATCAGCTGCGCCGCGATCGCGCCGCTGGCGGCCGCAGCGCCTGACATCGTCCATCACTGCATCGCCGGACATTGTTCGGCGGAACCGGGCCATGGCCTGTTGCTGGAGCGGCTGGGCCTCGAACCGCTGCTGCGCCTGGGTATGCGCTTGGGCGAAGGAAGCGGCGCGGCGGTCGCTGCCAATATCGTGCGATCGGCACTGGCGGCCCATGCCGGCATGGCGACCTTCGCGGAGGCTGGCGTGTCGGCGGGATGAGCGCGAGGATGCTGCACCTGTTGCGCCATGGTGCGCCCGAAACGCCCGGCCTGATGATGGGCCGCACCGATGGTGCGCCCACGCCAGAGGGCATCGCGGCGTGCGTGGCGCGTGCGGCGGGATTAGCTGTCGATGCCATCGTCTGTTCCGACCTCAAGCGCGCGAAGAACGCTGCGAAAGCGATCGCCGCGCCGCTCGGCCTGCCCGTCACCGTCGATCCGCGCTGGCGCGAACTCGACTTCGGCGATTGGGACGGGCTGACCCCGGCGGCGATCGACCGGGACGCGCTTGGGCGTTTCCATGACGATCCGGACGTCCACCCGCCGCCCCAAGGCGAAAGCTGGTCGGCCCTCGTCACCCGCGTCGCCGCCGCGATCGACGACCTGTCGTCGTCCGCCACGCTGGTCGTCACGCATGGTGGCGCGATGCGCGCGGCGCTCGCCTGTCTGTGCGGGTTCGGTCAAGCGCAGCTCTGGGCGTTCGACCTGCCCTATGCCGCGCTGCTCTCGCTGAAGGTCTGGCCGGCGCCTCATTCCGGCGCGCAGATCGTGGGCTTGCGCGCATGAAGGGGCTGCTCGTCGCAATCCAGTTCCTCACGCGCCTGCCGACGCCACGGCTGTCGGTATCCACGCCTGAATTTGCAGCTTCGATCCGCTGGTTCCCTGTGGTCGGCCTCATCCTGGGCGGATTCGTCGCGGGCGTCGCCTGGCTCGGCTGCCGCATCGACAGCTGGACAGGAGCATTGTTGGCCCTGCTCGCCTGGGTGGCACTCACCGGCGCACTTCATCTCGACGGGCTGGGCGACATCGCCGACGCGGCGGGCGCCGCGCACAAGGGCAGAGAGGACATGCGCGCGGTGCTGGCCGACCCGCATGTCGGCAGCTTCGGCGTCGTGGCGATCGCGATCCAGCTTCTTACGAAGCTCATCCTGCTGCATGCACTGGCCGAGCGCGGTCTGTTCTTGTCCCTGCTTCTTGTCCCCTTTGTCGCGCGCATGGGTCCGCTCGCCTGGACCCGCCTGCTGCCGTCGCTGCATGAAGGGCTGGGCGCGATCTTTCGCGACGCGGTGCGTCCGGTCGACCTCGGCCTTTGGGGGATCGCGCTCCTCGCGGCTGCCTGGTTCGCGCCCGCCCTGCTGGCGGCGCCCGTGCTGATCCTGCTCTGGTCCGTCTGGCTGCGCCACCGGATCGGCGGCCTGTCGGGCGATGGCCATGGCGCAGGGATCGAGATCGTGGAAAGCGCGCTATTGCTCGCGGTCCTGCTGGTCGAGGTTTGGGCGTGAGCGATCGGTGGACCTGGCATGGCGGCGGCCTCGGCGCCGCGCGCGCGCATTTCGGGGAAGGCGACTGGATCGACCTGTCGACCGGGATTAACCCGCACGCATGGCCGATCCCATCAATGAATGTCGACTGGTCGCGCCTGCCCGACGAGCGGGATCTGCATGCCCTGGAAACAGCGGCCGCCGACTATTTCGGTGTAGCGCACGATCATCTCTGCGCCGTGCCGGGAACGGAGATCGGCCTGCGCCTCGCCGGCAGCCTGCTCGATGAACCCGCCTTTCATTGCATACCGAGCTATCGCACCCATGCTGAGATGCTGGCAGGCAGCAGGCCGGTGACGATGGCGAACTTGGGCCAAGCGAACGGCGCGACGCTCATCCTCGCCAATCCGAACAATCCTGACGGAAGGTTGCTCGACCGAGAGTTCATGGACGACCTGCTCGACCGTCGTGGCGAAGGCTGGCTGCTCGTCGATGAAGCCTTCGCCGATAGCCGGCCCGACGCAAGCCTTGCCGATATGGTCGACGCAGATCGTCGGCTCCTGATCTTCCGGTCCTTCGGCAAATATTTCGGTCTCGCCGGCGTCCGGCTCGGCTTCGTGCTCGGGCCTCCCGCCTTCCTGGCGCATGTCCGCCAGCGGCTCGGCGCCTGGCCGCTTTCCGCACCCGCCATTGCGATCGGGCGCGCCGCCTATGACGACCGCGACTGGATTGAGACGATGCGCGAACGTCTCGCACTGGAGGCCGCGACGCTCGATCGGCATCTGCGCGCGGCGGGACTCGAGCCCGTCGGCGCGTGCCCGTTTTTCCGGCTGGTCGCGGTCGACGATGCTCACGCCCTGTTCGAACGGCTGGCGCGCCGGGCCATACTGACCCGTCCTTTCGCCGAAGAGCGACGTTGGCTGCGCATCGGCCTTCCGTCGAACGACGCCGCGATGGTCCGGCTCGGGGAGGCCCTCGCCGATGGCTGAGCCGGTCGCCATCGCCGCGCTCATGCTCGACGCCGCCATCGGCTGGCCGCGCTGGCTCTACGCCCGCATCGGCCATCCGGTCGGTGCCTTCGCCGCGATCATCACCGGCTGCGAGCGGCGCTGGAACCGCCCGGATGTCCCGCCGGGACGGCGGCGTTTGCTGGGGGTCGCGACCGTCCTCATCCTTTTACTGGCCTCCGCCGGCCCTGCGCTGCTGATCGAGCGCGCCGCTTATGCCATGTTCGGTCCCATGGGCTGGATGATCGTCGCCCTCTGCGCGTTCCCAGCGCTGGCGCAGCGCAGCCTGCACGACCATGTCGCGGCCGTGGAGCAGGCGCTCCGCGCAGGCGATCTCGCGCAGGCGCGCAATGCGGTCGGGATGATCGTGGGCCGCGACACCGCCGCGCTCGACGAAGCGGGCGTGGCCCGCGCCGCGATCGAAAGTCTGGCCGAGAGCTTCTGCGACGGCATCGCCGCGCCGCTCTTCTGGCTGTTGCTGCTCGGTCTGCCCGGAGTCTGGGCGTACAAGGCGATCAACACCGCCGACAGCCTGATCGGCCACAAGGAGGAACGCTGGCGCGCCTTCGGCTGGGCGGCGGCGCGGCTCGACGACGGGCTGAACCTGGCTCCTGCAAGGCTCGGCGGTGCCATATTGTGCCTTGTCGGCGGCGGCTGGCGGATCATGGTTCGCGACGCGAGACTGCACGCCTCGCCCAATGCCGGCTGGACCGAGGCGGCGATGGCCGGCGCGCTCGGCCTGCGCCTCGCCGGGCCGGTCGCTTATGAGGGCCTGCGCTATGACAAGGCCTGGATCGGCGATGGCCGGCGGCAAGCCGACGCCGCCGACATTCGGCGCGCGCTCGGCCTCTACAGGCGCGCCTGCCTGCTGCTCTGGCTGATCGCGGGAGGGGTGGCATGGGCGCTCTGATGCTGCAAGGCACCGGATCGGATGTCGGCAAGTCCGTGCTGGTCGCTGGCCTGTGCCGCGCGCTCGCCAATCGCGGCCACGCGGTTCTGCCCTTCAAGCCGCAGAACATGTCGAACAACGCCGCCGTCACCGTCGACGGCGGCGAGATCGGCCGGGCGCAGGCGTTGCAGGCGATCGCTTGCCGGGTCGAACCGCACAGCGACATGAACCCGGTGCTTCTGAAACCCCAGGCCGATCGCACCTCGCAACTCATCGTCCACGGCCGGGTGCGCGGCACCCTGGGTGCGGGCAATTTCCGGCAGGCGCGGGGGGCGCTGTTGACGGAGGTGCTGGCCAGCTACGATCACCTGCGGGCAGCATGCGACATCGTGGTGGTGGAAGGGGCAGGGTCTCCCGCAGAGATCAACCTGCGCGCCGGCGACATCGCCAACATGGGGTTCGCGCGCGCTGCCGGCGTGCCGGTGGTGCTGGTCGGCGACATCGATCGCGGCGGCGTGATCGCCGCAATCGTCGGCACGCGGGCGGTCATCGCGCCGGACGATGCGGCGATGATCGCCGGCTTCATCATCAACAAGTTCCGGGGCGACCCCGCTCTCTTCACGGACGGCTATGCCCAGATCGAGGCGCTGTCGGGCTGGCGTGGCTTCGGGGTCGTGCCCTGGCTCGCCGCCACCGCGCGCCTGCCCAGCGAGGACGCCGTCATCCTGGAACGCCGCGCACATGCCACTGGCGACGACCTGCTGATCGCCTGCCCGATCCTGCCGCGCATCTCCAACTTCGACGATCTCGATCCGCTGAAGCTGGAGCCCCGCGTGCGGTTGGAGATGGTGCCACCCGGCCAGCCGATCCCCGTCGAAGCGGCCCTCATCGTCTTGGCCGGCTCGAAGGCGACGATTGCCGACATGCGGGCGATGCGGGAGGAGGGGTGGGACATCGACATCCTGGCGCATCACCGACGTGGCGGCGCCATTCTGGGCCTTTGCGGCGGCTATCAGATGCTGGGGCGCATGATCGCCGATCCCGATGGCCTGGAAGGGCCGCCGGGGTCTGAGGCCGGCCTCGGCCTGCTCGATGTCGAAACCCGCCTGTCGCCGGCCAAGACCCTGCGCCGGGTGACCGGCATGGCGCTCGGCACACCTGTCATCGGCTATGAGATGCACATGGGCGAAACCGCCGGCCCTGACACGCAACGTCCCCTCGTGGCCTTCGACGGGGGAGGCGTTGATGGCGCCGTCAGCCGCTCCGGCCAGGTCATGGGCAGCTACGTCCATGGCCTGCTTGGCCAAGCAGACATGCGCCGCGCGCTGCTGCACCGGCTGGGCGCGCAAGGCGGCGGCGTCGACTATGACGCCAGCGTCGACGCCGCGCTCGACAGCATCGCCGCCGATCTCGAAACCCATCTCGATATCGACGCGCTCGTCGCGCTGTCACGGAGCAAGGCATGAACCACAGTCTCTTCGTTCTCGGCGGGGCGCGATCTGGCAAAAGCCGCTATGCGCAAGCCCGCGCGGAAGCCACGGCCCTCGATCTGCTGTTCGTCGCCACCGCCCCGGCCTTCGACGATGAGATGCGCGATCGCATCGACCGCCATCGGCAGGATCGCGGTGACCGCTGGCATAGCATCGAAGCGCCGATTGACCTTGCGCCCGTCATCGACCGGCATGCGGCGCCGGAGCGGGTGATCCTGATCGATTGCCTGACTCTCTGGACGTCGAACCTGATCCTTGCCGAACAGGACGTTTTGGAAGCGACCGGAGCGTTGGATGCGGCCCTGGCGCGCGCCAAAGGCCCTGTCATTCTCGTCGCCAACGAAGTCGGACTCGGGATCGTGCCGGACAATGCGCTGGCTCGCCGGTTCCGGGACGCGGCCGGGAGCGTCAACCAGCGGATCGCCACGCGCTGCCGCGAGGTCCAGTTCCTGGCGGCCGGCCTTCCCCTGGCGTTGAAGCGAGAGACCGACGGCGATCCGGATCGGCCCCTAAGGTCAGGATCCATTGATGTGATCGGCTCGATGTGATTCAGGCTCTTCAAGGCGACTGGATTTGAGTGACGTGTACTGGCTGAGGGCCGACAAGGCGACGACTGCGCAGGCCAATCGGGCAATGTTCGGACTTACGAAGGCTGAGCGGCAGGCACTGCGTATCTCGATGGAACGCCGACACAGGATATATGAAGATCATTTTTGCGATGCCAGCGTCGATCGACCGACCAGCTGAAACATCGTTCGTTCATTGTATAGACAGCATTTTCAATTCTGAATGAACAGCTGTTCATATGAAATAGTGATTGCCCGCCTGATCGATGAATGAAAACGTCTCGTCGTGAATCTCGAGAATATGTTGAGCTAAATCCGTCCGCTCATGTGTTCATCCCACACTATGACCAGACAGCATCTTGCAGCTCACCCCGCCAGGCTCGCGATTGCCGCGTTTCTGGCCTTCGGATCCACCCCCCTGCTCGCACAGGAAGCCGCGACGGCGCCCCCGCTGATCGCGCCGACTGCGCCGCAAGCACCTGCGGCAGTTGTGCCTGCGCCAGCAACGCCGGCTGCGCCGAGCACCGCCCCGTCTTTCGCGCCCGCCACCCCCGTCGTCCAGGCGACCCCCTCGGTCGAGGAGCGAAAGGCTCAGGCGGTTGCTGCAGCGGAAGCCGAGCGTGATGCCCATCCCGCGCGACCTGAGGCTCGCACCGCCGATCGACCTGTCCCGGCACGTCAGATCTCCTCCCGCACGGCCTCCAGCGACACGCCATCCGTAGCAGCACCTGTGGCCGTTCAACCCGCTGCCGCTCCGCCTGCCGCTAATATGCCCCCCGTTGAAGCGGCGCCTCCGCCCCTCCAGGCAGTCGAACCGTCCGCGACGCCCGTGACCGCAACGAATGCTAATCAGGCGCTATACTGGGCGTTGGGTGGCGGCGCATTGCTGCTGGTCGGCCTCGGCGCGACGGCGTTGATGCGTCGTCGGCGCGAGGATCACCTGAGCGAGCCCGCCACGATGGCAAAGCCCGCAATGGTCGTTACGCCCGTGCCAGCGGCTCCCGTGGTCGTGCCAACGGCCGAACCGGTCTCGACCCCGATGGCGACGCGTACGCCCGATCCGGCTCCGGCGACGCCTAGAGCGTCGACGGCTTCAGGCGGCCAGCGTACCATTGAAGAAATGGTAGCCGCCTCGCCCAGCCCGGAAAATCCCTTCCTGACACGTGCCAAGCGTGCGCGCCAGGCCAGATTCCTACTGGCACAACAGAATGGGCCGGCTCCACGAGAATCATTGGCGCCGTCGGCTACGACCTCAGTACCGCAGCCGGTCGATCGCTCGCAAACCGTCTACAGCTTCGGCCCTACGGGGGGCAAATCCGGCTTCCTAAAGCCGCGCACGACCTGATCGCCCCTGCTAAGTAGGAG
>JBEVME010000071.1:0-3128 GCA_040508785.1 Sphingobium sp. | reverse complement strand
CAGGGCTTCAAGGAAATCCTCGAAGGCAAGCACGACGACATCCCGGAACAGGCGTTCCTGATGTGCGGCAAGATCGATGACGTGATCGCCAAGGCCCAGCGCATGGCTGCCGAAGCGGCCTGATCTTACCGATCAGTCTCAAAGCTACGAACAGGCGCGGAGCAATCCGCGCCTGTTTTCGTTTGCTGCGCTGCGTCTTGAGTCCGGCGTGCGTGCGGGTAGCGTCTCTCGCGTTGGAGGGACGAACATGAAGCGCATGCTGTTTGCAGGACTGTTGCTTGCGGGTTGCAGCACCACGGCTACGCCCAAGGACATCGAACTAACGAATGCCGGCGTGATGCTCGGCATCGAAGCGTGCCATCGGGTTGTGCTCGACGGCGCACCGCTGGATCAGGCCGTCGAGGAGGCTGCGCGCGGGCGAAAGCACGAGCGCTATGCGTCCACCATACGCGGGGCAAACCTGCAGGCGCCGAACTGGAAGCTGGATGGCCTCGTGTGGGTCGGGCTGAATGCGCAGGGCAATTGCGAGATCTTCGGATTGTCCGGTAGCGGACCGACCGCGCGGGATCTGGTGGTGTCGACGCATCTTGGCATGTCGAGCCGGAGGTGGGCGCGGATGCAGGTTGTTGCAGCGCCGGCGGGCGAGACGCGCGATGGCGTCTGCACGACGGACAATGTCGGCGCCGGCAGGTCGGTCGGCATGGTGATGACCTCGCGCGTGGACAGCAACATCACGCTGGCGCGGACGTTTGTTGCGACCTTCATCAAGACCGATGCGCAGAGCTGCACGTCACGTCAGATTTCCTAGGTGAGGCAGCGCATGAAGCGCGGGATCGTTTCAGCTTCGGCGTTCCTGCTGGCGGTCGGCCTTGCGGCGTCGCCTGAAGCTGTTGCGCAGCTGCCGTTCGGCCTGAGCGCGTCGGATGTCGAGGCGGGGTTCATCATGGCGGTGATGGATGGGTGCGCGAATGCTGCGGAGACGGGCAGGACGCTGGATCAGCTGAACCCGTACAGGATTATCCGCGACACCAATCGTGGGGCCGCGCGTGCGCCCAAGCCGGGCTATACGGCGTGGGCGCCGGGCATGGGTGTCGGCATCGTGGAGATCAATGACGGACCCGGTGGCTGCGATGTCGTCGCGTTTGGTGCGTCTGTCGTGAGCACGTTCCATGCGGTTTCCGGCGCGCTGATTGCGCGGGGATATGTGGCTGAACCTGCCGGGGCTTCTGAGGTCGGCTCTGTTCGGCATGATCTGACGCGGATCGTTGGCGGGCGGACTGTGCGGGTTGTGCTGGCTGGCGGCGAGGCTGGCTCTGCGAGCGGCTCATCGCAATTCAGCCAGTTGTCGGCATCTGTCACTATTACGTCGTCCTGATGCGGATGCTGGCATGGCTGGCGGCGCATGAAGGCTCCAGCTAGGCTGACTGCATTGATCGGGAGCCATGTGATGAAAATCTTTCCGGCCGCCATGTTCATGTTGCTCTGCGCGATGCCCGCCTACGCCCAGCGCGATGCGGTGTCGGCAGATCTTTCGCCGGAGATCGCGGGCCAGGTGTTTGTGCGGACGGTGACGGAGGTCTGCGTGCCGGCGGTTACCGGTAAGAGTGTCGGCAGCCTCGGCGCCGTGAAGGACGGGAAGCTGCGGCCCACGCAGGATGCCGATACGCGCAAGCAGGCGGACGCATTGGCGAGCGAGACCGTGTGGGACGTGATGGACGGCAAGGGCGTCGTCACCGTGCGGGAGACCTCCGGGGGCGCCTGCATCGTGTCGGTCTATGGCGCGCCAGCGAAGCCGGCGATTGATGGCGTGGTGCAGGCGCTGAAGGCTTTGCCGGACACCAGGGATGTGCGGCCTGTCACGATAAATCCGCTGAAGCAGGCGACGACGTTCCAGACTGGCGCGCAGAAGATCGTGGTCGAGGTCATCGGATCGGAGCCCGGAGCCCCGGGGCATCAATCGCGGTTCAGTGTCGTGACGGCGCGGATGGTGCCGATCCGGCAGTAAGAGCGTAGGCTTCGGGGTCGGGGCGGGCAGAAGGTCGGACGCGCAAGCGGCGCATGAGCAATACGATCATGATCCTGGCCTGGGCCGGAGCCGTGCTGTGGCCGGTCGCCATCGCGTTCGGCATGTGGCGCGGGCTGAAGACCGGGCGCGGGCCGGGCCCGTTCAGCTGGGTGGCGATCTTCCTTGTCACCACGTTGTGGGGGCTGGGGCTGCGCGCCTTCATCGTCGAGCCGGAAGGGCTGATCGTGCGGCGCGTGGAGGTGGTGAGCCAGCTCTGGTCGGGCGCGCCGCTGCGTGTCGGCGTCATCACGGATGTGCATGGCGGCGGGCCGCATATGAGCGTCGGGCGACTGGAGCGGATCGTCGACGAGATGAATGGCGAGCGGCCGGACATCGTGCTTCTGCTCGGCGACTTCGCGGCGGGGCATGATCCCGCGCCGGACCGTAGCGCTGGCGAGAATGCAGCGGTGATGGCGACGCTGCCGCCGCTGGGCAAGCTGCGTGCGCCGCTGGGCGTGTGGTCTGTGCTGGGCAATCACGACTGGTGGTATGATGGCGCGGCGGTCGAGGCCGGGCTGCAGGCGCAGGGCATTACCGTGCTGGAGAATGCGCGGGCGCGGATCGAGCGGCCGGGCGGGGCGTTCTGGCTGGCCGGGCTGGCGGACTACGAGTCTACGCGGGCCAAGCCCTCCTATGGCGAGGCGCTGGCGGATCTGGTGGACGACGATCCGGTGGTGGTGATGTCGCACTGGCCGGACGTGTTCGCGACGGCGCCGGACCGGGTAACCATCACGTTTGCGGGCCACACCCATTGCGGGCAGGTGAACCTGCCGTTCTTCGGGCGGCTGCTGCATGCCTCGCCGGGGTCCGAGAAGTGGCCCTGCGGGCTTTATACGAGCGGGGAACGCAGGCTTTACGTAAGTGGCGGGGTGGGGGTGTCGATCATGCCCGTCAGGTTCAACCAGCCCCCTGAAATCGCTATAGTAACCTTGCGGGCGGATTAGCCACTTCGCCGCCTTTACAGGGGTTTCAGGCCTGATAGACCGGCGCCCGACAGAGGATAGTTCCTATGGCTGACACGCTCAATTTCTCGCTGGTTTCGCCTGAGCGCGAGCTGTTTTCG